>CAZWQX010000026.1:0-34759 GCA_964635965.1 uncultured Cryomorphaceae bacterium | reverse complement strand
TGTTATTTAGTTGAGTTCGTAATGAATCGTGATTTGCAGATCCCTTTCCGGGAATGATTTCTTCGACCAGGTGAATGTTGCGGTCGATGTACTTCTTAACCTGCTGATCAGTAGCCTTCGGGTAGTGTTCGAGCCAGTTGGCTATTTTCATCATGGCACGACGGGTACCGAGGTCATTCTTCATTCCTTTGCCTGATTCAATAAGGTACTTCCTGATCCGAACCAGCTTTTTGAGGTATTCTTTTGCGTCAGTCATATAAGGTTGAATTGAGTTGCCCAAATTGCCAGCTCCACAGATGTGCGAACGCCTACTTTTTGAAAGATTGATCGCTTATGTGTGTTGAGCGTATTCTGTGCGATGTGCAGTATGTCGGCAATTTGCTTTCCTAAAAAGCCCTTGCCAATGAGCCTGATCACATCAATTTCTCGCTGCGTAAGCACTCCGTTCTCTACTTCAAGCACCCCTCGAAAAACTGAGCTCAGTGGGCAGCTTTCGCAATTGCAGTCCCAGTGCTCGTGTTCGCTTTCGCCGTTCGGGGAGATGTCAGGTGTGGCGTTGAATCCGCCGAACTTACATCTTGCATACACCCGCAGGCGCTCTTCGGGAGAGAGGTTCCTTAGAAGGTCGAGCGCCTGTGGGTTGTTATGCAGATCATTCTTAATGGCCATTCTAACCCGTTCGGGGAATTCAGTCCAGGCATACACCTTACCTTCGGTAATTGCGTGGAGATGGCCATTTTGGACAAATAGTTCAATACTTGAGTCTGTAAGTGCTTTCGGGATCATAGGATGTCGTTGAGTGTTTTCTCTCTCTCCTCAATCGTCTCCTCAATTAATTCTTTAGCCGCTCTAAACACTTCATCGCGAAATCCCTCTTCTCTAAAGCATGTCCTTACCCATGAAGGGGTAAACCCGCCTTTTTCGGCCACCTTCGTGGCCCAATTCCGACCAAACAATTCTTTGAGTCGGTTCTTCATTTTATTTTTCAGTTCGGTATGATTATGAGGGTCTTTCACAGAAAAGTGCTATTGATTTACTTTCGTTTTTGTTTCATTTTCGTTTTCAAAACAAGCCATTTACGACGAATTATGCAAGCCGAAAAGTCAAATAGTAGTCCAAATAGGCCAGTTCTTTCTGATTATCAGGCCAATAATTTTACACTCGTATCAAAGGCCCGACTTATGGAAATTAAAATGCAAATAGCGCGAGCAGTGAAGCGAGCCAGAGAAGCAAAAGACTACACGCAAGAGTATGTGGCAGAGGAACTTGGGATGACATCGAGCGCTTATTCCAAGATAGAAAGAGGAGTATCTACGTTAAAGACGGAAACGGCAATAGAGCTCGCTAAGCTCTACGGAATAACAATTGATCAATTAGTAGGGCAGGAGTCTGGTTTGGACAATTTGTTAATGGAAGGAAAGGCCAAATATGGCCGATCTGTTCCCGAACAGGTGGTCTTTGTGTTCAATGGAGTAGGTAAGAACTCCCCTAGGGCTGATCGATTTCTGAAACGATTAACCCAAGTAATGAGAGACTTAGACCGCTCCGATTACGAAGATTTCTTGGATAAAAAAGACGATTGACTCGGGACAGTACCGTGTCAAAAAACCGTATTAAAGCGACTATTTAATTTTGTAATACGCTAGTTATCAACGCTAAATAGATTTGAGATTGTGAGAAGGGCAATCCCATCTTCCACCCAAAACACCTGAAAAAGCCGCTCATTAGAGCGGTTTTTTTTACCCCAAAACTTCCCGAGCTCGCTCGAAGGAAGTTTTGGGGTGCAAAAAAAGAACGACGTCAGTCGTGCGCTTTTTCAGGCGTTTTGTTGTCTCTCCACCCGGGATGCCTCGACCTTCCTCCTGCGCGTGGCTTTGGCGGACAAGGGAAGAGGCAATCCCTTTCAGCAGCGAAATCTAATTCCTTCTCGAGCTTGCTCGAAAGAAGTTTTGGGGTGCGAAAAAAGATCGGCGTCAGCCGAGGGCTTTTTCGGGTGTTTTGTTGTCTCCCCGCCCGGGATGTCTCGACTTTCCGCATGCGCAAAGCTGCGGCGGACAAAGGGAGAGGCAATCCTTTTCTGCAGCGAAATCTAATTCCTTCTCGAGCTTGCTCGAAAGAAGTTTTGGGGTACGAAAAAAGATCGGCGTTAGCCGAGTGCTTTTTCCGGTATTTCGTTGCCCCTCAAAATGGATACTCCAACGTTTCTGATAGTACCGACTACTTTGAAGGAGGCGAGGAATCCTAATGGTCAGAAAAGGGAAAACTCATGATCCTCTGTTGGGGATTGCAGTAGTTGAATTCTAGGAATTGTAACTGACCGAAAAGAATATTGTAATACAGTGTAGGAACCCTCGATTTCATTGGGATAGGTTTCCTTTTTCACCTTTTTTATCTTATAATTGTAATCGATTACAAGTAAATCTCTGTTGCGAAAAGCACTACTTGTAATCTGATTAGCCTAAATGTTTAGTTTGTTTAATGTTTAACCGAAGAAAGGAGCCCTGCCAGGCTCCTTTCTTTATTTGTAAACTCGTGTATTTTGGTTATCCGTTAAGGACTAGAATAGGCAGAGAAGCGGAATTCAGAATTGAACGGGTCACAGAACTGTGCCAGATGCTCTCAAAGAATCCATATTCATGTCTTACCATCACCAGCATTGAAGGCTTTTCTTTTTCTATTGCCTCTTCAATTCCTTTATCGACGGCATCATTCTGAATGAATGTATAATCCGGATTGAGATCTCCGCATAGACGTTGTACCTGATCCTTGAAAGCCTGGTCCTCAGAATCATCGTGCTGTTCGGAGTCTCGGATATGAACAAATTTAACTTTGGCATCAGCTTTTTTGGCCAATTCTGCAACAAATGAAAGTGGTCCTTCTTTTTTGATCACGTTCATATCAGTTGAGAACAGTATATTTTCAATACCCATAAAAGGTTTTTCAGCCGGAATGGCCAGTAAGGGGATATTTACATTTCTGGCTGCTGCAGCAGTGTTACTACCAAGCCATTTTTCAGTAATTCCGCTGGCACCTTGGGTACCCATTATGACCATATCGATGTTCTCGTCATTACTTTTTCGATTGACAACATCTACAACAGACCCATACGAAGAACTATACTCAATATTAACCCCTTTCGCTAGTTCTAAGCCACTAACCCTTTCTTCCAAGGTAGTCAGTTCTTCTTCGGCATTTTTCTTTAAAATATCACTGATGTCCACCATCACATTCGACCCGGTTGGTGGCATGCTGTATGCATGCACGATCGATATGGAACCGTCCATCATTTTTGCAAGATTGAGTCCATGAATCAGAGCATTAAATGCCCCTTCAGAAAAGTCGGTTGGTATCAGAATCTTATTCATCGGTTGCGTATTCAGTAGTTACATCCAAAGATAACTTGGTTTGCCGATTCAACAACTGATATTTCTCAATGAAAAAGCCACCTTTTGGTGGCTTTTTCAATTGGTAGTTTGAAATCTATTTTCGGTTTTCAATTGGAACATAGTCTCTAGTGGTTTCACCCACATAAACTTGACGAGGACGCCCAATAGGTTCCTTGTTCTCGACCATTTCTTTCCACTGAGCAATCCATCCGGGAAGTCGGCCAATAGCGAAAAGAACAGTGAACATGTCAGTTGGAATTCCTATCGCTCGGTAAATAATTCCTGAGTAGAAGTCTACGTTTGGATAAAGTCCTCTTTGAACGAAGTATTCATCTTTAAGGGCAACTTCTTCAAGCTTCTTCGCAATATCCAAAGCTTCATCCTGCACACCTAGTTTGTTGAGCACATCGTCTGCTGCCTTTTTAATAATCTTGGCTCGCGGGTCAAAGTTTTTGTAAACGCGATGACCGAATCCCATGAGTCTGAACCCGCTGTCTTTATCTTTGGCTTTATCAACCCATTTCTCCAGGTTACCTCCGTCTTCCATTATCATCTCCAGCATATTGATCACCGCCTGATTGGCTCCACCATGCAGAGGACCCCATAAAGCAGATACACCGGCAGAAACCGAAGAATAGAGACTGGCTTGAGATGATCCCACCACTCTCACCGTGCTGGTGCTGCAGTTTTGCTCGTGATCGGCGTGAAGAATTAACAGCTTGTTCATCGCGTCAACAATCACAGGATCTAGCTCATACTGTTCTGAAGGAACGGCAAACATCATTTTAAGGAAATTCTCAACGTAATTGAGGCTATTGTCCGGGTAGATGTAAGGTAAATTCATATTCGACTTATACGCCAACGCCGCAAGAGTCGGGAGTTTGGCTATAAGTCTGATCATGGTTAGGTCGATGTCTTCTCTTGATCTATTCGGCACCTGTGAAGCCGGGTAGAAGGTGCTCAAAGACGATACCATAGAAGAAAGGATTCCCATGGGGTGAGCATGACTTGGAAACGCTTCATAGAAATGTTTCATGTCTTCGGGAATCAGCGTATGTCTCGTAATGCTGTCGGCAAACTGATTCATTTGCTCCCCTGTGGGCAGCTCACCATGTAGTAATAAATAGGCAACTTCTAGGAAATCTGATTTTTCAGCTAACTGCTCAATTGGATATCCTCGATATCTCAACATACCCCTTTCACCATCCAAGTAGGTGATCGCCGACTTTGTTGATCCGGTGTTTTTAAATCCCGGATCTATGGTAATGATTCCTGTTTGCGCTCTCAACTTGGAAATGTCAATGGCAAGCTCATTTTCACTTCCTCTCACCAAGGGTAGCTCAAATTCTTTTCCATCAACTATGATTTTAGCAGTATCGCTCATTTTTTTATTTCTTCTTTAGGTGGTTATGTTTTGGGCCCGTAAATATACGAGAAAACGTCGTGCGAAAAGTGATGCAAGGCACGTAAATTATGGGAACTCAGAAGGCTCTATTAGTTCGCTGCTCTATACTCTTCCCAAGTCTGTTCTTGATAGATATCCTCACCGAAATACTTCAAGATAGGCATGATTTGTTCCGTGCGCTGCAAGCCTTGAACAGGTGTGAGAATTTGAAAGTTCTCATCCATATATACAATGGTTGGATAAGCAATTCTACCGTTAACAGGAGCGATAGCTCTGGTTAGGTCATGCGTACTGTTTCTTCCCGTTTTATTCGGATCATGACCTTCGTTTTTAAAAGTCCTTCCCTTGAATTCAACCGTCTCAGGACCTTCTGCATCAAATTTGATCGCATAGTAGTTCTCGTTGACATAACCTACTACAGTAGGATCCATGAACGTGGTTTTATTCATCATCTTACACGGGCCGCACCATTTGGTGTAGACGTCAACCAATACCTTTCTTGGCTCTTCTGCCATTTTCGTTTCAACTTCTTCCCATGTAATCCAATCAATGCCCTGTTCTTGAGCGAAGACATGTGAGATCGACAAAGCGAAGAAAAGAAATAGAAGGTGCTTTTTCATTTTTGAGCGTTTAGTCCAAATTATAGCAATAATCGGGCCTAATTAGTTCACACCGTGCATTAATTTATTCAGTGGTTTTCTAAGTAGCATGATTAGAATGGAAAACGTCACGAGAACAATACCAATATTGGTGAAAATGGATGTGTAAAGCTCCAATTGATCCGTAAGATTTATGCTTTCAGAGGTAGCTCCTTCACCTTCAGCACCTGTTAACGTCGCAATCTTTCCAGCAACGAAGTTCGCTATCGCAAAACTTAAGAACCAGCCACCCATTGCCGTTCCTGAGATGTTCTTCGGAGCGAGCTTGGTAACCATCGATAAGCCGATAGGAGAGAGGAAAAGTTCTCCGGTGGTGTGGAAAAGGTATAAGAGGACCAATGTCAAAAGTGGTACTCGCGCATCAACGGTGAAATAGGTGAATGCCACATAAGTCACTAAAAACCCGATGCCGAGCTGCAATATCCCGTAAGCGAATTTCATTGGAATACTTGGATTCTTTCCTTTTTCAGAGAGTTTGACCCACATTATGGAGAAGGCTGATCCAAAAACGATAATAAAGAAAGGATTAAAGAACTGGGTCATGGATGCGGGCATCAGCCAACCGAAAACTTCTCGGTCTACATTTCTATCTGCATATAGGGTTAGCGAAGTACCTGCCTGCTCAAAACAAGCCCAAAAGGTCACATTGATCAGCATGAAAATAATCAGAGCAATCATCCTGTCTTTCCAAACGGGACCTTCTTTTGCTCCTGCCCGAATCAAGTTCCAAGCTACCAAAACAAAAACTGCAAGGAGCAGATAGTCCATTATTTCATTTTTTGAAATCAAAAAGAAACACAAAGGAACAACCGCAACAGAACCTAAAAGAATAAGGTGGAGATTGGTTAATGGACCAACTACCTTTTTGTGTGCGGCAGGTCTGACTTCAAGGCCCTCGGCATTGGCATACCAGCTACGACCGACCCAGAAGAAAGTCAGCCCAAGTAGCATACCGACACCTGCTAAGGCAAAGCCGTATTTGAAACCATAAGTTTCTCCAATGAATGCAACGACTGTCGTTGCCAAAAGGGCTCCAATATTGATTCCAATATAGAAGATAGTGAAGCCAGAGTCTCTTCTCGGATCTCCATCTCGATAAAGTTTACCAACGATAGTAGAAATGTTTGCTTTAAAGTAGCCGTTACCTACAATTATTGCTCCCATCCCGGCCAATAGCCAAGTTTCGTTCCCACCGAGAATCATGAACTCACCGATTGCCATCAAGACGGCCCCAATCAGAATGGCTAAACGATAACCGAGAAATTGGTCTGCCAGCCTTCCTCCTAAAACCGGTGCTGCGTAAACCAACGCAGTATATGACCCATATATCAAAGAAGCTTCGGCATCACCTTTCATTAGTGATTTCACCAAATACAGCGTGAGGAGTACGCGCATTCCGTAGTAACAGAAGCGCTCCCACATTTCTGAAATAAAGAGTACAAAAAGTCCTTTGGGATGCCCTAAAAAAGTCTTTTCAGGTTCGTTTCCTCCGATGTTATCGATAATCGCAGTTTCTTCTGTCATGAGTGGAGTAGGTCAAAAATTTCGCGGAAGTTAGCTAAAATAGTTATTAAAGATTCTCCATTATGAAGTCGGTCATTTTCTGAAAAAGGTGATTTCTGGTGTTTCCTCCGTAAATGCCGTGATTCTTATTTGGATAGATAAATAGGTCGAATTGTTTGTCGGCCTGCACCAAGGCTTCAACCATTTCCATGGTGTTCTGAAGGTGCACATTATCATCAGCCGCTCCATGAACTAATAAATAGTGCCCTTCGATCATGTCGACGAAGTTTATGGGGGAGTTGTCGTCATAGCCATTAGGGTTTTCTTGTGGAGTACGCATAAATCGCTCGGTATATATGGTATCGTAAAACCGCCAATTTGTCACCGGGGCAACAGCAATGGCTAACTTGAAGTACTCATGTCCTTTGGTAATTGCCAATGAGCTCATGTAACCGCCGTAACTCCAACCCATCATTCCAATTCGTTCTGAATCAATGTAATCCAAACTTCCGAAATGCTTTGCCGCGGAAATCATGTCTTCGGTTTCTAGCTTACCAAGCTGCATATATGTTGAATGCTTAAAATCTCTCCCGCGATACATAGTCCCGCGCGGATCCACGGAGATAACCACGTAACCATTTTGGGCCAATAGCTGATGCCACAAGTATGAACTACCTCCCCAGCTATTTTCAACGGTGTTATTTCCCGGGCCACCATAAACCATGAACATTGTGGGGTAGGATTGTGATGGGTCGAAATTAGAAGGCTTGATCATCCAGTAGTTCAAATCATGCCCGTCTCCTGTGGTAAACGAACCAAATTCCTTTGGGCCCATTCCATATTTTACCAGTGTCTCCTTCAACTCCTCATTCATCTCAAGCTCTCGCACGAGTTTTCCTTTTTTGTCGCGGAGGGTTATTTGGTAAGGAGAATTAGCTGCAGATTCATAATTGATAAAATAGTCATAACTACTTGAGAAAGCGGCGTCGTTTGTGTTTCTGTTGTCAGTTAGCAAACTGAGCTTGTTTCGGTTGTCTTCAGACGGCTTAACACTTTCTTTCTTTTTGCGAAATTCTTTGATTGCTTGTCGATAATCCAAACTGTAAACAGCCCTTTCAATAGGGCTTTCAACCGCAGCAGAGAAGTATATTCGACCACCTTTTTGATCAACCCCATAGAATTCAACAACATCCCATTTTCCCGAAGTTAGTTGGGCAACTTCCTCTCCTGTAGTAGTGTATAGATAAATGTGATTGAACCCATCCTTTTCCGAATTCCAGAAAAAATAGTCTCCATCTTCGGTAAAGATCAGGTTGTCGTTTATATCAATGTAAGTTTTGCTTGTCTCCTCATAGATTGGTGTGACAGGAATGTTGCCACTTTCGGATTCATCCGTTTTCGCTTCGAGAATTTCGAGTTTGTTTTGCAGTCGATTCATTCGCATTATGGCCAGTCGATTGTCTTCCTGCATCCATTTTATTCTCGGGATGTATTGTTCAGCGTTTGCCCCTAACTCAATTTCTCGTTTTTGATTTTCACTTAGCGAGTAGACGAATATTCTGACTTCAGAATTTTTCTCTCCCGCCTTCGGGTATTTGAATTCGTATTCTTCCGGGTAAAGACCGCCGTATAAGGCCATTTCAAATTCAGGTACTTCTGCCTCATTAAATTTATAATAAGCAATCTCAGAACCATCAGGAGACCAATAAAAGCCACGTGCAAACCCAAACTCCTCCTCATATACCCAATCAGGAGCTCCATTGATTATCTCCTCTTCCATCCCGTCTGTCGTTACCTGTCGCTCTTCTCCGGTTTCCGGGTCAGAAATGAACACGTTATTCTCCCTTACAAAAGCAACTTGACTGCTGCCGGGCGAGAAAGCAGCCAACTGTTGTTTCCCTTTTTCGAAATCACTTATCGGTAGAAGTTTTTTGGATTTTAAGTCATAGGAGAAGTAAAAAGCTCTCGAAGAGTACCTGTATATCCTTTCATTCTGAGTAGTTAGCAGAAGTTTGTCTTCCTCACCACTGAATTCGTAATTTGAAAAGAGAATAGGCTCACCGTTGAATACAAGGTTTTTACCTGAAACAAGTGTGTCAACGACTTCTCCATTTTTAAATGCATACTTGATAATGTGTTGTCCGCCCTCATTTCTCACCAATCTGGTGTAATGCAAACCGTCATTCATGCTTCTCAGCCCTGAAACATAGCTTTGAGAGAATTCTCTTGACTTCCAAATTTTTTCTAATGTCAGTTTTTCCTGCCCTAAAAGATTAAGGCTTAGAAGAAAGGTGCAAATGGCAATGAAGGCTCTCATAATTGAATCCGAATTTTATGGCGGTCGAATATAGAAAAAAAAGGCTCTAGAGTTCGATGTGTCTCTTTATCAGGCACTTTCGTTTTGTCCCCCCCTCTGGGGGGACAGAATTTTGACTTTTACTTTTTTTTCTGAGATATATTGTTCTGTAAATCAGATTAATACCTGATTAATATTAACTTAACATTAATTTTTTACTGTAAGATTAGTTGCAAAACCGTTGGAATAGCATATCTTTGATCAAGCTTGGTTAAAGGCACTTAGAGACTACCTCCTTATCATTCTTTCATCGTCTCACTCTAAATCCAGTCTTTAAGTGTTTCCAAGATAGTTTTTCTGTTTCATAGCCTCGAAAGCCCTTCAAACGTGAAGGGCTTTCGAGTTTTTAGATCAATGGATTCTTTATTTCTCTTTTATCCGTTCGAGCCAACGGAACTCTCGATTCATTTCTACGAAAACGATGCGCATCAACGAATAAACGGGAATGGCAACTATCATTCCACCTACGCCACCTATGCTTCCCGCAATTAGGATAACAAAGAATATTTCCAACGGATGGGCATTGATGCTCTTCGAAAAAATTGTGGGCTGAAATAGGTAATTATCCAATAGTTGAGTAGCCGCAAAAACACAAATCAATCCGATCATTTTGGGTTGGATGACTTCGGTAAAGCTCGCATCCAGGTTATTAGCCGCGAGGATAAAGAGTCCGAACGAAGCTCCAATCCATGGTCCCAAGTAAGGTACAAGGTTTACGATACCTGTGAATACGGCTATGAGTAAAGCATTTTGAACTCCGACAATACTCAACCCAATGAATATGCAGATGGTGATTGCGATTACCTGTAAAAGTAACCCCAGGAAATAACGAGATAAAGTTCTTCTGCTGTTGAGTAATATTCTCTTTGCTCCTTTTTCTTTTGACTTTGGGATAAGGTTTAAGGCAACGTCAGTAATAAGGTTTTTATCCTTTAGTAGGAAGAAAGAGATAAAAGCAATCGAGAAAAGAGCAATCAACAGATTTCCCAATGCACCAACGACAGAGTTCAGTATATCAGGAAGAGCCGTAAGGTCTAAACTCTCAAAAAGGTACTGGATGAGTTGTTCTTCGCTGAATTCATGACTGTTGTCGGGGTAAATATTCGAAACCAGACCGTTCAGGCTATCCAAGGCAGGACCCAATGCCTGATTGATTTGATCAAGATCAATTTTAGTGAGAAGCTGCGCCTCCGTAAAAATCATCGGGAGAAAAGTGGAAAGCAGCGTGCTTAAAATTCCAAAAATCACCAAAAGTGTTCCTGCCGCCTTGATGGAATCAGGAAGGTGCTTCCCTCTTATTTGAATTCTTTCGAATAAGTTGAAAAGCGGACGCCCGATAAGTGCAACAACCATCGAGATCAATAAATAGGCAAGTATGGTGGTTGTATTGTAGACTAGCCATCCTAAACAGGCCAATCCGGCAAGAATTAGAAGAATACGCAGGAATTGCCTTACCATGAGGATTTGCTAGCTGATTCGGAGGTAGATGACTCCAAAGAAAAGCAATTGCATTATAAATGCAACCAATCCCAATCTTGGCTTTTTTACTAATGGATAACGCTCAAATAGCAAGGTCATCAGCATGGCTACCACAAACCAACCAAGAAAGTTTTGGATAGGAGGGACACCATTCTCCCAAGTCCATAGTTCGAAATGAATCGCTACGGGTTCAATGACATAATCGAGAATTACTACCAAAATCGGAGTTGCTAACCACCTCAATTTTGGGCCTATTCCGATCGTTTGAGAGAGGGAGAATCCTCCCCAAACCACGATTAGCCAGTTGATCCCGATTAAAGGCGGGACTTCGAAGAACTTCCAACCTAATACTTCACCATAGCTGTAGTCGCCAAAAGGGAAACCTGATTTTACTCCCAAGATTTCAACTCCATATCCCATTAGCCAAATCGCCAGAATAATCGGAAAGGCTCCCCTTCCATCCGGTTTGGTATCGATCCAAATCATTCCGGCCGTGATTATCAAATTCACGGGAGTGAGAAAAACGAACCAGTCAGAAAGGGGAGAAAGAAACCCTATTGCGCCGACGATGTGCAAAAGGATCAAGATGGCGATGGCCGTTTTCTTGGATCGAAATTGTTCTAGGCTAATGTATTTGTTCATGTCAAGATGTCTCCGACTATCTTTCCCGACAGCAAACATAATGGAATCCCACCACCCGGGTGCACGCTACCTCCACAGAAATATAGATTTTCAATTCTCCTGGAAAAGTTTGGGTGGCGCAAAAACGCAGACATTCGATCATTTGAACTCGTTCCATACAATGAACCCAAATAACTGGATGTCTGAGACTGAATTGTTGGCGGATTTAGTATTCGTTCAGTCTTTATCAAGGGTTCAATATCTACTCCCAAGTTTCGACTGATCTTCTTGATTAGATTCTTCCGTGTTTGATTTTCAATCGTTTCCCAATTCTGATCAGACACATGAGGAGCATTTACCATCACAAACCAGTTTTCGCATCCTTGAGGAGCGTCTTCCGATTCGAATTTTGAGGTTATGTTGATATATACGGTAGGATCATCTATAATCTCCATGCCGTTGAAGATCATTTCGAATTCTTTCTCGTAGTCTTCACTCCACAAAATGTTGTGCAATCCGAGTTCTTCAAATTCGCGTTGAATTCCCCAGTAAAAAATCAACGCCGAAGAAGACCTCTCCTGTCCCGCAACTTTCTTAGGGATTTCCTGATCAGGCATCAATTTTCTGTAGGTCGGAATGACATCCATATTGCTAACCAACCTTTCGAATTGATATTCTCCCTTACTCGTTTTTAATCCTTCAGCCCTTCCTTTGGTGATAACTATACCTTCAACGGCTTCGTTGAATTTGAATTCCACTCCTATATCCTTGGCCAGCTCGAATAGAGACTTGGTAATGGTGTGCATGCCTCCTTTAGGCAAAAAAGTACCCCAGCGAAATTCCAGAGTTGGAATTACGGTTAAAGTGCCCGGAGCTTTGTAAGGATTTGAACCATTGTATGTGGCATAACGATTAAAGAATTGAACGAGCTTATCGTTTTCCAGCAGTTTCCGGTTTACCCCATTCATGGTGTCGAATAATCTGGCTTTATAAAGCTTCAAAAACGAACGGACCGTTGACGGTTTTAGGAAAGTGGAAAGTTTATGTAGTGAATTTTTAAGAAATACATCTTCGGTATCGTCGTACAATTCAAATGATGATTCGAGGTATTTTTTAACTCTCTTCCTCGAAACGCCAAAGGTTTCTTCGGCTTCTTTGCTGAAGGTTTCGATTTCGGAATGAGCATTGAACCTCGTTCCATCTTCCCAGAAGTAATGACATCCGGGATCCACTTTCATATAAGAATAGTAATCTCTTGGGTTTTTACCCGCAACTTCAAAAAGCCCATCGAGAATTTGTGGCATTGTAAAAAGGGAGGGTCCAGCATCAAAACGATATCCGTCTTGCTCAAATGCAGTCAGCTTGCCACCCGGATAATTATTGGCTTCAAAAACGGTGACCTTATTCCCCGAAGCCGCTAAATGAATGGCAGCGGACATTCCCGCTACTCCTGATCCGATTATGCCAATTTTATAAGCCAAGCTAGTTTTGCTTTATTCTTCTTTTCTGGAAAATGTAGGTTTTAAAAGTCGAAATTCTATTCAGAAAAAGACTTTTGGACTCTTGATAAAACTGATGAGATATGATTTGGTTTATCCAAGGTGTAATCTTCTTTCCCCTTTCTTTTTGACAACAAGATACATCCCTACCTTGAGTAAGGAAAAGACTAAGGGAAAAGATCATTTTCCACTATTATTTGGTTCTCTGTGCAAGCAACAGAATTTTTAATTCGCACCTTTGCGCCCATGTCCGACTACGCACCAAATCACGAGAAGGCAAATATCCTTACACATGCATTGGGATTTGTGTTTGGCTTGGCTGCCATGCCGGTTTTGGTCTATATTATATCTGAAAATCAGGAAACCACACTTGGTGATGTTGGAGGATCAATAGCCTATGGGATTGGGTTTCTAATGGTCTTCGGATTTTCGACTCTCTATCATGCCCAGAAGAAAATCAAGCCGCGTCAATTAATGAAAATCTGGGACCATATCAGCATTTATTACTTGATTGCAGGTACGTATACCCCTTTTCTTCTCGCTTACTCCACTCCCGAAGATGCGGCTTTAATGCTTTGGATTGTTTGGGGGTTGGCATTTGCAGGAACTCTTTTCAAAGTCTTCTTTACAGGTAAGTTTCGCCTTGTTTCGACATTGATATACCTGGCTATGGGCTGGCTGATCGTTCTGTCGCCTGATTCATTTAAAGAAGCTCTTCCCTCCGAGCAATTTGCATGGATTGCAATCGGTGGCGCTTCTTACACGATAGGTGTTGTTTTTTATTTGGTGAAATCAATCCCATTTCATCACGCCATTTGGCATGTTTTCGTACTTGGTGGGGCAATATGCCACTACATGGGTATATACAAGATCTTCGCCTAGCTAAAGCGTCGCCTGAAATTTACAACCAATGCGCCCGATCGGATCACCATCCAGAATAAAAAGGCTATCCAAATGCCCAATAATCCGGGAGACAGATAGTGGAATGCAACCGAAACGGGTACGAATCCAAGAAGAGTCGAGCCAATCAAAATGTTTCTCAAGATTCTGGTCTCACCCAAACCTTTGTAAAAACCATCAAAGGCAAAGGCTACGGCGTTTATCGGTTGGGTGAGTATCACCAAGAAGAACACTTGCTCAAATAAAGCAATGACGTTTGAATCTTGTGTAAAGAAACTCCCGATCTTGAAGTATCCTATGGCATAAATCACTGCAAGACCTGATCCGATAAAAATTGAAATTCGATTGATTTTCCATCCGATTCTTTTCAGTTCATCGGGCCTTTCTTCTCCTAAAAGTCGTCCTGCTAACGCATTTCCTGCGTGGGCGTATCCGTCAATAAAAAATGATGAAAAAAGCCAAATATTTATTGCGATTGTATGGGCTGCAACGTATGCATCTCCATATCCTGTTGCATATCTCGTAGCCAAATAAAAGGTGAGGTTTAATAGGATAGTTCGAACGAAAAGATCAAAACTCATTCCTACCAGGTTCTTGTATTCTGGATGAAGTTTTTGCGATACCCTCAATTTGAATGGAGTTTTGGCATAAACAATTCCCACAGCCAATAAAAACATCAGGATTTGAGCGGAAAGACTGGCCCATGCTGCCCCCGCCAAACCAAGAGGTTCGATAATTCCCGGAAAGCCAAAAATCAGAAGGTAATCCAGACCTAGGTTTACAATAGCACCAAATACGGAGATATACATGGCCCAGGTCGTATTCTGTAATCCGCGAAAAATTCCGAAAAGCAATAAAGTTCCCAAGGTAAAAGGAAAACCAAAAGACCGAGTATTAAAATAGACAAGACAGTTTTCTAAAACCTCGTTCTCCGCTTTGTACAATCCAAATATCTCTGAAGCGAAAGATTTGGTTAGAATCAAGATCGCAATTCCGAGAAGCAAATTTGACAACAGGGCTTGAGGAATAAGAATCGCAATACCATCCAGTTTTCTTTTGCCATAGTACCTGCTAACGATGGCAGCTATGGCGGTGAGGGTTTGAGAAAGAATCCAAACCATCATGAGATAGAAGCTTCCCGCGATTCCAACCGCAGCTAATTCTGCAGTCCCTATTCTACCTATAAAAGCAGTGTCAACCAGGGTGATGACCGGCTCTGAAATCCCCATAAGGATTGCTGGAATAGCCAGTCGGTTTATTTCCTTGCGATTGATTCTTTCTTCCACCATTTAAAGGTGGCGGAGGCTATTGTCCCCCAAAGTTCATAAAGGTGTATCCATCCGTTTTGATAGAAAAATCACCGCCTGTTTCAATTTCGGTGACTGTCATTGTCACGCTTTCACCACCCTTTTCCGCTGCTGTGATTCTCATGATGGCGCCGTCTTTAGGATACCCCAATCCACCTGTGACGTCAGGCATACTTTTGTTGTTCTTACCTATGCCAGCCATGGCTTTTACCCAATCTACTTCCGTTTCGGTTGTTATCCAATAACTCATACTCGCGCTCTCTGTTCCTTCTGCGTCTTCCAAGATATATTCCTCACATTCGAAACCTGCAATTTTTTCCGTTTTACCCGTCTTTTTAAATTGCGGTGTTTTACCGGATACCGAACCTTTTGAATCATTCATCAGGGCGTTATTCATCTTCATGGTAGTTCCCATTTTCTGCCCTCCTGTATTCATCAAAGTGATTACCTCCATTGATTCCATATCGTATACCATATCAGTTGCTACACCTTCCTGATTCATCTGTATCCCCAAGTTTGAAGATTCGTTGTTTGTAAGCAAGGTCATCTTGTATGTCCCTTCTTTTTTACCCTTTTTATTGTAGGCTTCCATCGTCAAAACGATCCGATTTTCGAAGGAGTAATTATCTCGAGCCTGGGCGGGTATTCCTGCTTGCATCTCCATCAACGCAGCGTTTGCCGCATCTGCATTTTTCGTGCTCTCTTGAATTTCAGGAACGGAATCATCACTGTGATTACCGTAGAGACCTGAACTCTGAGCTTGGACCCAAGCCGAAAGGATAAAAATTGATAGGAATGTTAATCTGAGATGAGTCATTGTGTAATCGTTTAATTGCGAAGATAGGTATTAAACTTCCTCTTTTCTTTAGCTTCAGAATCCATTCAAAAACATACTCCCCGATTAGATCAGTCTTCTTTTCCTTCAACTTCGAGGCAATTTTCTGCTGCTACTTTGGATGAGTTATGTTACGTATTGACACCGTTCAATAAATTCAAAAGTATCAGGTGTCGTAGTCTACATCCAAATCAAAGCGTTTTTTAAATTCGAGTAAATCAGGATTCTTTTCCAGCATAGCTTCAAATTTCTTGCCAGGCTCGTATAGGGAATCATCGTTCTTTTCAGAATCCTCGTCAATTACGCCTTTAAGGGTTATTTGCCAATTATTTAGCCTCTCCCTCAGGAATTCGAGAAGATTGGCCTTATCCGTTTCCAGATCTTTCAATTGGACATGGTTGTCTACCAGTAATTCAATCACATTTTCTTCCCGCATTACCGGATCGTGTTTTGTCAGAGTAGCGTAATAACTCTGTTTGTCTGCTGCCTTGATTCCGGCAGCATATAATTTCCAAGCATCCCATAATTCTTGTAATGTGAATGAGTCACTTGGTTTGTTGTTGTTAGGGTTAAGATCAATTTCAATTTCTCCCGAATTTCCTTTGGCTCCACCGTTGCGAATGTCTTCTTCAATTGAAGAAAGTGAAGTTATACCTTTCAGTCGCTTATTGCTTAGTTTCGATCGAAAAGAAGCTTCCTTTTTTTCATTTGGACTTGCCGACGTTTCTTTCTTTGATTCATTCGGAAAGATGCCTTTTACTTGCGGATTTGGTTGGTCTAGTTGCTCGCGTTTTTCATCTTTTACAGGGATATTTTGTTCCAAGTTTTCTTCGATGGAGCTCTTTTCAATCGGACCTTTAGTTATGACAGGTTCTTCGACTGTTTCGACCAATGTTTGGGTCCTCGGCTGCTCAGCTGCAGCATCTACCTTCGGACCGGGTTCAGCAACAGTTTTGGAAATTGGGATTTCTTTGGGAGTTGTGCCGCTCGGAGGCGCCATCGGGATATGCGCTACCGAATTATCGTTTTTTTTTTCTGTTTCTTCAGAATTTCCGAAAAGGCTACACAGTTTTAGCAATAACACCTCAACCATTAAGCGCTGATTGCGGCTTAAACGATAATCGATATCAGCTTTCCCCAGAATCTCAAGTGCCGTTACAATCTTTGCCGATTCAAATCGAGGTGCTTGCTCTATGTACCTGTTTTTTATGCTCTCACCTGCCTCAAGAATATTGGCAGTTTGGGGTGACATGCACATAAGGACTCTCCTAAAATGATTGGCCAATCCGTTGATGAAGTTATGCCCGTCAAAACCCTTGCTTAAAATCTTATTGAAAGTAGTGATCACTGATGCCGTGTCACTCTCCAAAAAATTATCTCCGAGTGCAAAGTAATAGTCGTAATCGAGTATGTTCAGGTTGTCTATTACATCTTGATATCCAACCTGATTCCCCGAAAAGCTTACCATCTGATCAAAAATGGAAAGAGCGTCTCTCATCGCTCCGTCGGCTTTCTCAGAAATTACGTGGAGGGCCTCATCTTCAACCGAAATTCCCTCTTTATTCGCTACACTTTTCAGGTGTTCTACCATATCACCGATACCGATTCTGTTGAAATCGAATACCTGACATCTTGAAATAATGGTAGGAAGTACTTTGTGTTTTTCGGTAGTAGCCAAAATGAAGATCGCATAGGAGGGAGGCTCTTCCAATGTTTTTAGAAAGGCATTAAACGCACTTGCTGAAAGCATGTGGACCTCGTCGATAATGTACACCTTGTATTTGCCAATCTGAGGTGGAATTCGCACCTGATCTATCAGATTCCTGATGTCTTCAACCTTATTATTTGAGGCGGCATCAAGCTCAAAAATGTTGAAGGAAAAATCGTTTCCCTCGTCCATTCCTTCAGAATGAAAATGGTTTACCTCACGCGCTAGGATTCGCGCACAAGTAGTTTTTCCAACACCACGAGGACCATTGAAGAGGAATGCCTGGGCCAAATGATTATTCTTAATGGCCTTTTCTAAAGTTTGAGTAATACTCTCCTGACCAATAACCGTGTCGAAAGTTAGTGGTCTATATTTACGTGCCGATACGATAAACTCATCCATACTCGCGGGATACAATCACAAAGATATAAGAACTTGTTGCGGGCTTTACATTTGTATAAAAAAGAGGACATTCTGACCTCAGAAACGGCTGAAAATGAAATGATTTATCCTGCGTTGTTTCAGTTCTCTTTTTTACTACCTTTGCAGTCCATTTTTTAAAAATAATTTAACAGGAAGTTATGAAGAATCGTTATGAAACCGTTTTCATTTTAACTCCCGTTTTGTCTGAGGATCAGGCAAAGGAAGCGGTTGCGAAATTCAGAGATCTTCTTAAAGATGGTGGAGCCAAGGTTCACCACGAAGAAGACTGGGGTCTGCGAAAGCTGGCCTATCCCATCCAGAAAAAGTCAACTGGCTTTTATCACCTTTTGGAATTTGAAGCTGAAGGCTCAATAATTGGTGACTTGGAACTAGCGTTCCGTCGCGATGAAAGAGTAATCCGCTTCTTAACCGTTAAGATGGATAAGCATGCAGTTGCTTACGCTGAAAAGCGTCGTGGAAAATCAAAAGAAAAAGTTGAGGCTTAAAAGAACCGTTATGGCAGACAATTCAGAAATCAGATATCTCACACCGATCAGCATCGACACGAAGAAGGAGAAGTACTGTCGATTCCGTAAGAAGAGAATTAAATTCATCGATTACAAGGATCCAAATTTCCTACTTAAGTTGGTTAACGAGCAGGGTAAAATCTTACCCCGTCGAGTAACAGGAACTTCGATGAAATACCAAAGAAGAGTTGCACAGGCAATCAAGAGAGCACGTCATTTAGCGCTCCTTCCTTATGTTACTGACCTTTTAAAGAACTAGGAGCCATGGAAGTAATTTTGAAAAAAGACGTCGAGAAATTGGGCTTTAAAGACGAAATGGTCGAGGTGAAGCCCGGGTATGCAAGAAACTACCTTATCCCAAGGGGATTGGCTGTCTTCGCAACTGTTTCTGAAAAGAAGATGTTGGAAGAGACCATTCGTCAAAGAGCCCATAAGGAAGAGAAAATCAAAGCAGAAGCTCAAGCTACTGCCGATAAGCTTGGAAAAGCAGAAATCAAGATTGGAGCGAAAGTCGGGGAGAACGGAAAAATCTTTGGTTCGGTTAATACAATTCAATTAGCTGATGCTTTGAACCAGGCCGGCCATTCAATCGATCGTAAGAATATTACAATCAAGAATGAGCCAATTAAGGAGATTGGTAAGTACGAGGCTGAAATTTCCTTGTATAAAGGTATTTCTCAGACTATTGAGTTCGAAGTGGTTGGAGAATAAGATTATTTGATCAACATAATAAAGCCCGATGCAACACTGTATCGGGCTTTTTTTTGCCTTTGTACTACTCATCCTTTGTAGTTAACGATACTTTCAATCATTCCCTGGAATACAAAAATGTGAAAAGGCCATACCGCATACCAGTAGAGCCTGCCAAGAATACCTTTCGGACGAAATGTTGCCGTTTGGATCAAGGTATTTACACCATTGCGATTTTTGATTTTGAACTCCAGCCATGCTTCCCCGGGCAATTTCATTTCTGCGAAGAGCAAAAGCCGTTTCTTCTCTTGGGATGCCACAATTACCCTCCAAAAGTCAAGGGCATCACCGGGAAAAATCTCCGTTGGACTCCTGCGTCCTCTTCTCAAACCGATACCTCCAACGAGCTTATCTAAATATCCTCTGATCTTCCAAAGAAAGGTTCCATAATACCATCCTTGCTCTCCACCAATTCGCCAGATGTTATTTAGTACTTCTTCCGATGGACGATGAAGTCTTTTTTCTTTGACGTCTTTGAAACATCCATGTTCAGGTACTTCAACATAGTCTTCAACATCGGATAATGCGCTTCCCGTGGTCACCACTGAATCCTTCCAACTGGATATAACCGTGTTCTGTTTGATCTTGAGAAAAGCCAATCTAACTGCTTCGCGATAGGGGATTCGCTTTGTTGGAATCAGCTTTGTAATAGCATCATCTTTTGCCACCACATCAACCTTCATGCTATCGACCAGATTTCTAGCCAAATTGTAACTGGTTGCCGTCACGAAATACAACCAAAGTGAAGAGAGTTTTGGAGTTAAGATTGGAAGGGTGATAATGAATCTTTTTAACCCCCTAACCTCAGCGTACTGTAAAAGCATTTCGCGATAAGTAAGTACCTCAGGCCCGCCAATATCGAAAGTTTTATTACGAGTGGCATTGTTTTCAGGAACTAAGCTCAGGTATTCAATCACGTTTCTTATCGCTATAGGTTGACATCTGGTATTCAGCCATTTAGGAGCAATCATAATGGGAAGCTTTTCCACCAAATCGCGGATGATCTCGAAACTCGCCGACCCACTACCTACAATAATTCCGGCTCTGAGCACAGTAAGACTTGCTTTTGCCTTTTGAAGAGTTTCTTCCACACTCAAACGACTTGCCAAATGCTCAGATAATTCACTTTCATTTACAATACCACTGAGGTAGACTATCTGTTCGCATGCCGTTTTATCGAGATATTCAGTGAAATTGTTTGCAGAGAGATTCTCCATATCGCTGAAGTTCCCAACTCTGTCACTCATTGAATGTACCAAGTAATAAGCCAGATCAACATCCGTTGGCAGATTTTCCAGTGTTTCCTTTCTCAGTAAATCTGCTTCGATAATTCTTATTTGGTCCGAAGGGTTCGAACTGTAAGGAAATCGGGATCGATTTCTTACAATACAATATACCGTATGACCTGACTGCAGGAGAGCCGGAAGTAGTCGCATTCCGATATATCCGTTTGCTCCGGTGAGTAGAACCTTCATGGTATCAAAACAAGATTGTCAAAATTATTGTTGGCCCACACGGTAAAAGTCCTCTCTACCTTCGTTTATATTTGTCGTATGCGATTGCATCACCTCGTCTGTGCTTTTGTTTTCTCAATTTTTGTCAATGATCTCTTTGCGCAAGATTTAATTATAAGAATTTACGGCGATTCCATTCATTGTAAGGTTGATGCAGAAGAAGAGCGATTCATCTATTATCGAACTGCAAGTACAAAAAGAGGTGAGACTGAAATTATTTCACGAAAGGAAGTCAAGTCAATTATTTATGGATTTGAATCTGCGGCAAAAGCAAAAATTGGAGAACGAAAAGTTGGTAAATCCTACAAATCTTTTGAAGTGGCCGTTCAGGCTGGCTATTCAAGAATTCTGAGTACAGATGATTTGTATGGTGAGGATTTTCAAAATCTGTACGATGAGATACGTGATGGACCTTATATTGATGCCAGAGCAAATTATTTTTTGAATCCTGATTTTGGAATAGGTCTCGTTTATTCAACCTCCAGCTATGAATCAAATGAGACGATTCTCGTTGAAGTAACACTTCCTTCGGGTTCAATTCTTTCCGGTAATATTTCACACGATCGAACGGTAAGTTATTATGGATTTAACCTTGCCTACAGGCCTGAACCGGGAATTTCGAATGTGGGATTTCAGCTGGAAGCAGGCTTGGGATTTCTACAATTTGAAGATAAAGGAGATTTTGTCGGATTGTACAACTTGCAATCAAGTGGTATAGGAGGACATATTAGCGGAAGTTTGAGATTGGGCCTTGGTGAGGGATTCTATTTGCCACTTTTTCTGTCCCTTAAGGGATTTAATATTACTTCTTTCGATTTCACCGCATCTACAGAAATGGATCCGGAATTGGCCTCTGGTCTGGCTAGTTTGTACAATAATTTGGAAGGGGGAATTACGATGTCCAGGCTCCAAGTTGGTCTAGGTCTCGGATTCTCCTTCTGATGAAATTGATGGATTGGAACTAGTTGGGACGATTGCTTCTTCCACCTCTGGATGTTCCTCTTTTTTAGTTTTCACCAAACCATAAGTCATGATAATGCTGGTTGCCAAAATCACAAAAAGCAATAGCCCATCAGCCGTATTGCTCAGTTTCATGGTGTCTGGAATGTCGAGGAATAGAAGTATGCTAATCAATCCTCGCGGAGCTATATACAGCTCAGGTATGAGCGAACTCTTAGCCACGTATTTCAAATAAAGTGCACGAACCCCATAGATTACGATTACGGCAATTATTCCGTTCATCATTACCGTCCAATTCAACAAGGAATGGATATCCATTATGTATCCAAAAATCAGGAAGAAGAAGGTACGGATGATAAAAGCACTTTCAGCTGTTAATAGTAAAAACTGATCCAAATCGTTCCGAAGTTTCTCATAAAGGAACAGTTCTTTAAATCGCGCTATGGGAATGATCTCGGCATTATTGAGAAAGAGTCCTAAGAATAAAACGACAATTAGAGAAGATAAATGGAATTTCTTACCAATGGCATATACAAGAACCAACAATGCCAAAATCAGGAAGAACTTAATATGGTGGGTAATTCTCTTTATCAGAAAAAGAAAGATTATGGAGATTACGACGGCAATTAAAAGGGTGATCACAATATCTTTCCCCAGATTGAAATAGCTGTTTAATCCATAGGTTTCATTCTGTTTTGCATAATAGAAGAACATTATGCCCAGAATATCTGAAAGACTGGAGTCATAAATAACAAACTCTCGTTTTTGTTTCGACAGATCGCTAACGGAAGGAATAGCAATAGCACTGCTTATAATTGCTAAAGGAATAGAGTTTACAAGACACGTTTGAAAAGGCAAATGTGTCATGTATCGGAATAAAAAGGTAAGTATAAGAGCGGTAAATATCAGAATGAAAAAAGCCGAGCCGAATGTTTTCCGAATCAGTCCGATTTTATCTTTTTCAAACCGAAGTTCAAGCGCTCCTTCAAGGACAATTAATACTAGACCGACTGTTCCAATTACAGGTAAGAATTGGGAAACATTGGGAATTTCTATACCTAAATACCGAAGAGTATACTGAATTCCCAAACCCGTTCCGAAAAGAAAAATTACGGAAGGAATCTTGGTTCTTTTCGCCACTAAGTCGAAGGTGTATGAGAACACCACGACCAAACTGAGGAAAATGAGAATGTAGTTAGTATCCAATATCTCCTATGTCTGAAAGTCGAAGGTAATACTTCAACGAGACATTGGTATCAAAAAGTTTCTATTGGATAAATACTGCAGCGTAAGCAGCTGAAGTGAACGCCCCAAAAACCAAAGCCACTACTAGCAAACGATATCGAAACGGAACTCCGAAATCGTTTTTTTGGTCGGGAAGCAGAAAAGCATAAATCAAATCAATGGTACGTTTAAGCATCGAAAGCATAACAGAAAGGTTGTAGAGCGGCTAATTGGCGAGAAGGGGATTACAAAGTAAAACCATTCTTGCCAAGAAGTCAATACCCTGACAACCTACCAATTATGAAAGAGAGGAAATACTAATTAAAGTGCTTAGAGTTCCAAGCGCTAACCGAAAACTTAGCGTAAGAGCTAAACCACAAGTAAGAACCAACGCCCATCAGAAAGATCAGATTCCACCCGAATGCCAGTAAACGCATCAAATTGAAATAAGATCCTGATTCGGGACTCAGCCAAGAGATGGGCAATAAAGCCGCCAAGATCAAAGAAAGCGCAGTAATTGCCAGAAGCAAAGTGGCAGGAGATTGTGCAGGCCAAGCTGTAATTCTTCGGTACCAGGCCAAATCATTTCCCCATTTATCAATGAGGTAATACCGCCCATCTTCCAAAGGAGCAAATAAAAGCGGGTCTTTATTTACGTCTTCAAGTTGGAACATTTTAGACGGGGCGATGATCATGAAACCCTCCAAATTATGTCCGATTTTTGCTTCGGTTTCACGAATCGATCGAAACGCTTTAGTTGGAATTTCGCCTTTAAACTGTTTTGTGCTTAAAAAGCGTAATCGATATCGAACACAAAGGTTTTTTATGGACGCAAGATCAAATATTCTCGATTCATCCAAATCAGTTGCGTTAGGCAGAAAAGCCGAAGTCGCGCCTGCCTTGAGTGTTTTTCTCAAGCGTTTTTCTTGTTCCCAATCCGCTTCGAAGAGACCCTTAAATCGATCTAACACATGTGACTCTCCTCTTTCAATCAGCACTTGACGCTCACGTTCTAGAGCGTCCTTCAAATTCACATTATCAAACATTGTATCTCTAGGTATCTGTTGATTTGGCAAGATAACAAATATCCCTTTGTCAGGTTCAGTTCAAAAAGATATTCTCAATAACGCTCCCTGCCTGTTTTGTAAGTAATATGCGCATTCGGAGTTCGTCTATCAGAACCTTTTCTTGTCTCTCATAAGACGATTGTTTTAGGAGTTTGATTTTGGTTGTGTCTTCTAAACCAATTAATCGCGCCATGTCAAAAACAGTCAGGTTGGGTGAGAAAAGCTCTGCATTTGCCTTTTCGCCTGAAGCTGCCAAGTAGTCATCGAATGCGGCATAAAGTTCATCGCTGGCCTTTGATGCCTCCTCAAGATCTATAAGTATCACATCACCTCCCGGGTATAACTTCTCACCCATACGCATAAAGAATCGATCTACTTTGAACGCTCCAATAGCTTCAATTTCAATATCAGCAGAACCATTTGGATGACGCGCAATCACCTCTTTCAATTCCACAATACACCCATACCCTGAGAGAAACCCTTTTTCCGTGTAAGGAATTCCAAAAGATATTTGGATGTCTTCACAATCAGCAAGGAGCTGACGGTATCGCTCTTCGAATATATGCAGTCGCGTTGTTTCACCTGGTAGAAGAAACAACTGCAACGGGAATAAGGCAAGTTGGGTCTTCTGCATGAAAATATATTTGTAGAATTAACAAAGCAAACCGAACAATTGTTACGGATGCTATTCCTTTTCTACTAATACAAAAATCTCTTCGTTTTCCCGCTTCATTAAATATTCTTCGCGGGCAAATTTTTCGAGGGCGGCATCGTTTGTAGTGAGCTCAATTATCTGTCTTTCAGCCTTTTCTGAGTCTTCGTTCAAATAATCTATTTCACCTTGAATTTCAGCTAGTTTTTGTTTGATTTTGATTTGAGAGATGAGATCATGAGAGTCAAAAAAGCTGATATAGATAACGAATCCTATCAAAACGATTGCGTATCGATTCTTGAGAAACGGGGGGATTCGATGAAACATGTTCAAAAGTAACTCAGTCAACCTATCAAACGAAAAAGCCCCCGAAAACTTGTTCGGGGGCAATTGTTCATATTAGTGATACCGCTTTTAACCTAAGAAAGGATATCTGTAGTTTTCCGGTGAAACAAAGGTTTCCTTGATGGTTCTTGCCGAAACCCATCTCAATAGGTTTAGATGAGATCCCGCTTTGTCATTCGTTCCTGATCCTCTGGCTCCACCAAAAGGTTGTTGACCTACAACAGCTCCTGTTGGTTTGTCATTGATGTAAAAATTTCCAGCTGCGTTCACAAGTCTTTTTGTGGCCAAATCGATAGCGTATCTGTCTTTGGATAAAATTGCACCAGTAAGGGCGTACTCCGAAGTTTCGTCTACCAGAGTCAATGTATCCTCATATTTGTCCGCCTCATAAACGTATATCGTCAGGACCGGACCGAATATCTCTTCAACCATGGTTTTGAATTTCGGATTGGTCGTAACCACAATAGTCGGTGAGATGAAATACCCTTTTCCATCATCATAAGTTCCACCTGCAATGATTTCTGCATCATCTTGGCTCTTGATAAACTCGATGTAGTTCACGATTTTATCATAGGCTCTTTTATCAATTACTGCATTGACAAAGTTTGAAAAATCGGTTGGCGCACCTGTTTTTATGCTTTTCAAATCTTCTATGAGGTAATTCTTTACTTCGTTCCACATGGTATCAGGTATGTATGCTCTCGAGGCGGCGGAACACTTTTGACCTTGAAATTCGAAAGCACCTCGGGTAAGAGCGGTTGAAACGGCCTTGGGACTTGCTGATTCATGTGCAATTACAAAGTCCTTACCGCCGGTCTCACCTACAATTCGAGGATAAGTCTTGTACTTGCCTATATTATTACCGATAGTCTTCCAAAGCATCTTAAATACGGCAGTGCTTCCGGTGAAATGTAGCCCTGCAAAATCGGGATGTTCAAAAACTACTTCTCCGGCGTCAGGACCATCGACGGTGATCATGTTGATGACTCCATCAGGCAAACCTGCCTCTTTGAAAATTTTCATAATCAAATTGGCACTGTAAATCTGAGATTCTGCCGGTTTCCATACACAAACATTTCCCATAAGGGCGGCAGAGGCAGGAAGATTTCCCGCAATGGCCGTAAAATTGAAAGGGGTAATACAGAAAACAAATCCTTCAAGAGGTCTGTATTCCAGTCTATTCCACACTCCCGGACTGCTTTCGGGTTGCTCAGAATAGATTTGTTCCATGTAGTATGCGTTGAAACGCAAAAAGTCGATTAATTCACATACCGCGTCAATTTCTGATTGGAAAGCATTTTTACTCTGTGCAATCATAGTTGCAGCATTCATCTCGTACCGGTAAGGTCCTGCAATCAAATCTGCAGCTCTAAGGAAAATGGAAGCTCTATGTTCCCAAGAAAGCTCTGCCCAATCATGTCTTGCAGCAAGGGCTGAATCTATGGCCCTTGAAACGTGTTCTTTAGTTCCAAAATTGGCTGTACCTACTTTTTTTTGATGGTCAAAAGGAGGAGATAATATGCGCTTATCTTCCGTGAAAACCTCGTCTTTACCTATGTACATAGGAACATCCACAGGCTCTTGGTCCAGCATATTTTTGAGCATAAATTCTAGGTGCTCCCGTTCAGATGTTCCGGGGGCGTAATCGAATACCGGTTCATTGGTCGGAAACGGGATTTGAAAAACTCCTTTAGGCATAGCTTTGGAAAATTAGTTGAGTTAATGATTTCGGGCTGCAAAGGTACAAATCAATTCTCCTCTAAAAGCATGTTCCGAAGGAATGACAATTGTACATTTGTCTTCAATCTAAGCTTGCCCTACCATCCCTAGATGAAAGCAGATGTAATCCGATTTTTTGTCGTCGGCCTTTTGATAAGCCTCTTACAAAAGGTTTCAATCGGACAATCGGTCCAATTTAATAACCTTTCTATTAAAGAAGGTCTGTCCCAGAATACGGTCACCGCAATCATGCAGGATGATCGAGGTTTTATTTGGGCTGGAACCAGGGATGGATTGAACAGATATGATGGCAGAAGCTTTGTTGTTTTCCGTCATGATAAAAGTGACAGCACCACTCTGTCAAATAACTCCATTACGTCTTTACTCCAATCAAATGATGGTCATATCTGGATTGGTACTGCCTTTGGGTTGAATAGGCTCAACGCCCGGACCTTATCCGTACAGACTTATTTTCATTGGTTTGAGGATTCTCTATCAATAAGCAGTAATACAATTACTTCGTTAATTCAGGACCGAGAAGGAATATTGTGGATTGGTACTGACAATGGGCTGAATCGGATGAGTCAGGATGGTAAATTCACCCATTATGTAATAGAAGAAGAGAATGAGAAGAGTTTGCCTGGAAAAGTTGTTAAGGATATGGCACTCGGACCAAATGGAGGGCTTTGGATAGCAACGGAAAGTGGATTGGCCTTGTACGAACCCGATTCAGATTCGTTCAAGCGGTTTCAGACCGAATTTCGCGACGACAACAGCCTTAGCAACAACAATGTACTTTGTCTTACCAAAGGGGTAGATGGTATTCTCTGGATTGGTACGAGAGATGGTCTGAACAAGCTAAATGTGAATGACACAATTTTCACGCGTTATTATTCAGATTATCCTCGTAGAGACTACTTAACCTCAAATATCATACTCACAATTCTCGAGGAAGAAAATGGCGATACATGGATAGGCACCCCATCCGGTATAAGTCTTATTTCATCCATTCCCGGTCGTTCGGATAGATTCCGTCACGAACCGAATAGAATTAATTCTTTACCCAATGATTTTGTGACGGACTTGCTAATTGATAATGCAGGTATGATTTGGATTGGTACGGAATCAGCAGGTTTAGCCACCTTGAATCGAGAGTTACCTCAGTTTAATTCAGTGAATTATTCAGGATCAAATGGTTTTGAGCCTGAACGTAACAGAATTAATGCGTTCACTACTCTCTCAGACAAAGAGTTGATAATCGCAACAGGTAAAGGTTTAGGATTATTCAATACGCAAACGGGAGAATCAACATTCAAATCAAATGGAAAACAGAACCCGGTAAATCTGTCTGATTATCATGCCCTGGATGTCGAGATAGTGAAAGATTCATTGCTTTGGGTTGCAACACTGGCGGATGGTATCTGGAAGTATGAAATTCAGTCTGATATACTCACCAAATACCAAGTTGGCGATGAACTTACAGGGCTGTCTTCAAATCGAATAAATAGTATTCAACCCGATGGTCAAGGAAATCTTTGGCTTGGTACTTCGGGGGGAGGGTTGAGTTTTTGGAACAGTTCAAGTGAAAGGTTTAACACGTTCAGGTTTGATGGGAATGATCCCAATTCCATTCGAGACAATAACATTCTGAGCCTTGCATTGTGTTCAGACAGCATTTTGTTTGTCGGAACAGGCAACGCTGGTTTGTATGAATTCAATCAGAAGGTTGGGAATTTCGTTGGTAGATTGCATGTAGAGGGCTCCAATTTTTCTCTTCCTTCGAATACCATCAACTCGATCTTTATTGATCCCGATCACGTTGCTTGGATTGGAACGGATGGCGGAGGGTTAGTAAGGTATGATCGATCAAGAGATTCACTAAGAGTATTCAATACCTCTGATGGTTTGGGAAACAATGTTGTCCATGCCATTACAATGGATGATTTTGGCGTGCTCTGGTTTAGCACTAATGCGGGTATTTCCGCTTTCAATAATGAGACACAGACGTTCAGAAATTACACTGAGCAGGCTGTATTGGGAAGAAATACCTTCCTGCGCGGAAGTGCCTGTTATGACAAAAATGGAATACTCTTTTTTGGTGGTTCAAATGGTTTTGATTTTTTCAATTCAAATGGTTTAAAAGAGAACCGCTTTCGACCAGATATGGCAGTGGTGGGTATGGAACTCTTTGAAGCTTCTGCAAGTGATTCTGTCCGTACCCCCTTGCGGGCTATTCCTGATACGCTGATCTTGGAGCCAAACTTTTCAGGCCTGTCTTTTGAATTTGCGGCGCTTAGTTTTAAGCAGTCAGAAAAGAATCAATATGCTTATAGACTGGAGGGGCTTGTAGATGAATGGCAATATATAGGGACAAGAAATTTCGTCGATTTTACTTCGTTAAACCCAGGTTGGTATACGTTCGAAGTGATCGGTTCGAACAACGATGGGTTTTGGACCGAAGAACCCGCTGTAATAAAGGTTCACGTGAAACCCGCCTTCTGGGAAACTACGGCCTTTAGACTATTTGTAATAATTGTGGTCCTCACAGGACTATATCTGGCATACAGGTATAGAATTGCAGCGGAAAAAGCCCGGACGAAAGAACTCGAGTTTGCAGTGGGTGAAAGAACCAAGGAAATAGCCAAAGAAAGAGATACAAATGCTACTCTTTTGAGAGAGATTCACCATCGTGTAAAAAACAACCTTCAAATTATTGTAAGCCTTCTGAGTCTTCAATCAAGATTTATTCAAGACGATAGGATGATGAAAGTTTTTTCTGAGATCCAAAATCGTATTCATTCTATGTCTTTGATCCATCAGAAAATGTATAAAACAGAGGACCTGGCTTCAATGGATATCAATGATTATGTCATCGATTTGGTGCAGAACCTCTTGAATACGTATAGTCTGGATCAAGACGTTTCACTCGAAATTGATGTTTCTGTCAAGTCATTGCACACTGATACCCTTACTCCTTTAGGTTTGATTATCAATGAGATAATTTCAAATTCTTTGAAATATGCATTTGTTGATGATCGATCGGGAAAAATAACCGTGAAATTACACCCTCTTGAAAGCGGCAAATATTTGCTTGAATTAGGTGATGATGGTGTGGGATTGCCCTCAGGAAACGAAACGGAAAAGGAAACCTTTGGAAGCGAATTGATCCAAGCTTTATCAGAGCAACTCAATGGAGAATTGGTTCATTTGAAAGATCGAAAAGGGACCAACTACAGATTGGAGTTTGAAGATGTCGGAAGCTGATGCTAATTCAGTTTATGCGGAACGATTAACGTAAATGATGGAATGCTGACCTCAAAGGTTTCACCGCTATCTCTGTTCTCCATCAAGTAAGTTCCGTACATTTTCCCCGTATCCGAAGTGAAATCACAGGAAGATCTATAGCTGTAGTCCTCACCCGATTCGATAAGCGGCTGTTGTCCAATAACTCCTTCCCCTTCAACTTCTCTTCGGTGGGTTAAGCTGTCAAGAATATACCAATGTCGCTTCAGGAGTTTAATTGGAAAATTGTTCTTGTTTTCAATACGAATTTGATATGAGAATAAATACACACCATTCTCTGGATTAGAGAATCGCTCTTCGTATTGGCAACTCACTGAAATCTTTATTCCTGAACTTAAGGCGGTAGTCATGCGAAGGACATGTAGGTTTAAGCAAGGTTATGAAAAAATGAATAGAAATGAAATAAGCCAATATGAAATTTACGGGTTGAGAGTATTAATTCTTTCTACTCCGATTAAGCGGTCACCAAAAGCACTGCTATCTTTGAAGTAAACCAAAATCAGGTAGTCGTTTTCGGCTTCTGAGTGATTTCCGTCAGTTAGGTCAGAAATACCCTTATTGCCTTTTTTGTACTTCCAGATATAGGCATAATTATAATACCCTTGCTTTACCGGCAATGCCAGTTCATAACTCAGATTATCAGGATTGAATTTCATGCGATGAGACCTCTTCAGATCCCAATTTGAGAATTGACCGGTTACATAAAGATCGCCGTTACCAAGAATCGCATCTACGGGAAACATGAAATGAAGCGTCACGTAATCCGATTCTAAATGGGGATCAATCATATCATCGTTTTTCACTAGGAATTTACCGTTGATATCATTTTCAAAAGTGTACTTCTTAAAGGCTTTTCCCGCATCCGGAGCCAAGTAAATATGATATCTATCTTCCTCCAACCGCACTTCATCAACCTCCTCACTTCTGTACCGAATGCTCTTAGCATCAATAAATCTGAACTCATTTCCACCATCAAAAGTTAGTTCGCCTTGATAGTTGTATGTCAGATTCATATTCTTGATGAAATTAGGTTTTACCCCGGTAATCATATTATCCTTCCGTAAGTTTTGCATCACCACTAGTTCAATATCTCGATAGGGGTTTGTTGTTTGAATCGATCCCAGACTAACATTCACATCAACTTCCTGCTTGTAAGTCCGTTCTGAAACCACACTGGAAGGACGAACGGTAGCTTCAATGAATGATTTCGGCTCTACAATCATAAAGCGAGCCGTAAGAATAAGGTCTTCGGGATTACCATTGGCGAAAACCTTTATTAAGTAATTGCCGCTCCTGGTTAACTGAATGTTGCGGTTGGGAAATTCCAAATAGTAATTGGTGTATTTGGTTACCGTGTTGAAGGAGAATTCGTAGTCAGTTATTATATCCGTATTAAAGCCTTGTTGATAATCCATTAATTGAAGATCTGACTCCTTCCAATCCCAAGTGCAATGCACAAAAGAGTAGTGCATCTCTCTGATGTTATCATCGAGGTCATCGAATCGAAGAATAATCTTTTCCGTTCCATCTAATGGGATGATCGGTGGATCCAATTCAGAACCTTTAATATGCGTAATTACTGTCTTAATGCTGGGGTCATACACCTTATCATTATACACTAAAGTTTTGTCATCAAAATAATCTTCGTCGGTACCTTTTTGTCCCGATGCACAATGAGTTGCACTTAAAAGGAAGTATAAGACGAACAAAAATTTGAAGCAGATAGAATTATAACTATTCATCTCGATTCGCGACCTTATTTAGAATTAGTCTAAATAGAAGGTGGTTGTTTATTACTTGCAAATTAGCAAACGACAAAAATGACAGATATTGTTACTTTTGCGCCCAAATTTAAAGGTATTCCATTCGAATGTCTAAGGCAATAAAGATTAAAAGGGGAGCAGACATCAAATTGTTTGGAGAAGCTGAACAAAAGATTGATGTAGCAGCTAAATCAAGTGTAGTTGCGCTAAAACCCGACGACTTTTTTGGAATGATTCCCAAACTCAGCTTTAAAGAAGGAGCTGAAATAAAAGCGGGATCTCCTCTGTTTTTTGATAAGAAAAACGACAAGATAAAATTCACATCCCCCGTTAGTGGTGAGCTTGTTGAAGTCAGAAGAGGAGCAAAACGAAAAATTCTAGAAGTAAAGGTTTTAGCCGATTCAGAAACGCGATACGAAAAGTTCACCCCATGGAATGGAGGAGGCAAACGTGAAGACTTGGTCGACACCATGTTATCGATGGGTCTGTGGCCCTTTCTGAAGCAACGACCTTACGGTGTGATTGCCAATCCTGACGACACTCCAAGAGACATCTTTATTAGTCTTTATAATTCCGCTCCGTTAGCACCCGAGGCCTCTTTTATCCTGAAGGAAAGACAAGAGGATGTTAAAGTAGCACTCGCCGCGCTGAATGCGTTAACCGGAGGTTCAGTTCATGTTGGAATTAAGCATGGAGATAACTCATTCGATAATCTTGAAGGGGTTACTAAGCATTATGTTAAAGGTCCACATCCTGCTGGTAACGTAGGTGTCCTCATTCATCACGTGAGCCCAATAAATAAGGGCGAGGTAGTATGGACGGTGAATGGACTTGATTTGCCGATCATCGGAAAATCACTACGATCAGGTGAATTTCATGCAGAACGTTTGGTGGCTTTGGTAGGATCAGAAGTAGAGGGGCCTCAGTTTTTTGAAACCATTGTTGGGGCTCAAATGAAGTCAATCATAGGCGACAAGCTAAAGTCCGATAATGTTAGAATTATCAGCGGAGATCCCTTAACCGGATCAGCTGTAGAATCAGAAGGGCATCTGGGATTTTACGATTCCCAGGTAACGGTACTCCCCGAAGGAAATGCAAAGAAATTTTTCTTGACCGACGGATGGTTAGCACCGGGAATTAATCGATTCAGCCTTTCTAAAGCCTATCCTTCATGGCTTATGCCTGGTAAACGTTATAAGCTCGATACCAATCTCAATGGTGAAAAGAGAGCTTTTGTGGTAACCGGAGAATTGGAGAAGGTTTTCCCATTTGATATCTACCCCATGCAACTTATCAAATCAATTATGGTTAATGATATTGATGCGATGGAAAAGCTCGGAATATACGAGGTGATACCTGAAGATTTTGCGCTCTGTGAATTTGCTTGCACATCGAAGATTGATATCCAAAATGTGGTTGAGCAGGGAATTGCCGACTTGAGAAAAGAATTTGAATCTTAAATAATCAGCGAAAGTGAAAGTTGTTGAGAATTTATTGGGTAAAGTAAGACCCGCGTTTGAGAAGGGAGGAAAGCTGGAGAAGTTATATCCAATGTACGATGCGTTGGAAACATTCGCATTTGTACCTGACCACACTACACATAAAGGAGCACACATCCGTGATGCCATCGATATGAAAAGAACCATGTTTTTGGTTATCGTGGCGATGGTTCCGGCTCTTCTATTTGGTATTTACAATACAGGATACCAGCATTTCCTGGCGATACAGCAAGATGCTACATTCATGGAAATGGTACTTTTTGGTTTGGGTAAGGCCCTGCCTTTGATTATTGTTTCTTATGGTGTAGGACTGGGAATCGAGTTCATCTTTTGCATCATCAAAGGGCATTCGATCAACGAAGGTTTTCTCGTTTCGGGAATGCTCATTCCGTTGATCATGCCAATGGATGTGCCACTCTGGATGGTTGCTATAGCAACTGCTTTTGCCGTGCTGATAGCGAAAGAAGTATTCGGAGGAACAGGGATGAATATTCTGAATGTTGCACTTACTGCCAGAGCATTCTTGTTCTTTGCGTACCCAACGAAAATGTCCGGTAATAAGGTTTGGGTCAATACCGACGGGGCTGCAGTGGTCGATGGATTTACCGGAGAGACACTTCTCGCACAAGCAATTACCGCGGGTTCGAGTTTTTATGACACCGCAGGTGAAGCATATGCATCCGTTTCGGATAGCTTCATGGCTTCTTTTCTTGGTTTCATTCCAGGATCGATTGGGGAAACCTCAACTTTGGCGATCCTGATTGGAGCAGCACTACTTATCTGGACAGGCGTAGCAAGCTGGAGGATCATGGTCTCTGCCGTTATCGGGGGAGCTTTCATGGGGCTTGTGTTCAATCTGGTTGGACCACAAATTTCTCCAGACAACCTATACCTTCAAGTTCCTTGGTGGCATCAGCTAGTAATGGGAGGTTTCATGTTTGGTGTTGTTTTTATGGCGACAGATCCCGTTACTGCCGCTCAAACCACGAAGGGCAAAATCATTTATGGTTTCTTAATCGGACTGTTGGGAATTCTCATTCGCGTGGTGAATCCCGCTTACCCTGAAGGAATTATGTTGGCTATTCTTTTCATGAATGTAATGGCTCCAACAATCGATCATTACGTTGTTCAAGCAAATATCAACAAACGACTTAAGCGCGTTAAAACTGCTGCATAATGGCAATAGATAAAAATAGCAACGCATTTACGTTCACCTTTGCGATCGCAATGGTAGTGGTTGTAGGTGCAGTTCTCTCTTTCGCGGCGATGTCACTTAAACCCCGTCAGGTTGAGAATAACATCCAAAAAAAGATGATCGACATTTTGGCTTCGATCGGAGTTGAGGCTGATCGAGG
>CAZWQX010000025.1:0-34997 GCA_964635965.1 uncultured Cryomorphaceae bacterium | reverse complement strand
TAAATCTTTCAGCTGCTCATTGGTGATTTTTCCTGTAGGATTCTCCATCCCAAAAGGAAAAATCACCAATGAGCAGCTGAAAGATTTACCATTTATCTTTCGTGAATCGGGTTCAGGAACCAGAACACGGATGGAGTCTTTCTTGAGGGACAGAGGAATCCAGCCCGATATTCGCATGGAGCTGGTAACCAATGAGGCGGTAAAGCAACTGATGCTGGCAGGGTTTGGTGTTTCAATTCTATCAATCTACAGCCTGAGGTTAGAGCTAATGAATAATGAGATTCAGCTCGTGAAACATGACGGAATGCCCATTCACGGTAAATGGAGTCTTGTTTGGTTAAAAGGGAAAAAACATTCACCCGCGACAAAAGCTTTTCTGAAATTTGTTGAAACCAAATCGCAGTCCTGGCCCGACAGTTTATTTTCTTGGATCAATAGCTATCTCTAATTCGAGCTACCTACATTTGCATCCATGTTACAGACGCTCCAATCAGAAGGATTGAAGGCATTCTTCGAAACAAAAAAGAGTATTGTCATTACTATGCACCGCGGTCCTGATGGCGATGCCATTGGATCAACCCTGGGCTTGGCGCATTTCCTTGCTAAGTTGAATGTAAAGGCACATGTGGTGGCGCCAGACGATTTTCCTGAGTTTTTGAAATGGATGCCAGGAGCAGAGGATATTGTTGTATTTGAAAAAGATTCGCCCAAGGCGGCTGAATTGGTAAAAGAGTCAGATGCTATCCTTTGCCTCGATTTTAATCATCCTTCGAGAATGAGCGCCTTACAAGATGTGGTTTTGCATTCGGATAAACCGAAATTTGTCATAGACCATCATCAGGACCCATCTGATTTTGCTGAAGAGTATTTCGTTGATGTAAATGCAAGCTCTACCGCCGAATTGGTTTTCCGTATGATCAAGGAAATGGGACTGACTGATTTGATTACACAAGAAGCGGCGATATGTCTCTATACAGGTTTGGTTACCGATACGGGTTCTTTCCGTTTTTCGTCGGTTACTCCGGAAGTTTTACGAATTGCCGCTGAATTGATTGAAACGGGGATAGATCACACAACCGTCTACAATGAGGTATTTGATAACTCAACTTACAGTCGTTTAAAACTGATTGGCTATGCTCTCAATCGAAAAACATTCGTTATCCCTGAAGCTCGCACCGCATATATCGCTCTTACGGCGGAAGAACTCAAAGAATATGATTACCAAAAGGGAGATACCGAAGGTCTGGTTAATTACGCCTTAGGGTTAAAAGGTATCGATGTCGCCGGGTTCTTTTACGAGATGGATGGCTTTGTGAAATTGTCACTCAGAAGTAAAGGAAGAGTTCATGTAAATGAAGTTTCATCTACCTATTTCAATGGGGGAGGGCACAAAATGGCAGCAGGAGGAAGAACGTCGGCTTCCTTGGACGAGACGATAGCATTATTTGAAAAGATTGCGAAATCTGATTTTAGTCTTAATCTATGATGAAGTTGAGATTGTCTAGCCTTTTCTTGTTGTGGATCTTTTTGGCCGCAGCCTCTTGCAACAACGCATCAAAGAAACAGATGCCCGTTCCTACTGCAGAGCAATTAATTGAAGCCAATCGGAAAAAGGTATCTACTGAGACCGATATCATAGATCAGTTCATAGAAGGGGTGGGGTGGAAAATGAAACAAACCGATACAGGTTTGAGGTATGACATATATACGGACTCTATTGGAGTTGCAATCCAGGCAGGAGATTTGATTTCAATTGATTATAGGCTTTACTTGCTTGATGGGTCTATGGTTGAGAACACAACTTTATCAGGCCCGACGACATTTACCGTTGAAGAAGGAGATGTGGTTTCGGGATTACACGAAGCCGTCCAACTCTTATCGATAGGAGATAGTGCAAGAATAATCATTCCATCATACCTGGGTTATGGTCTTACGGGCGATGGTAAAAGAATACCGGCCAATGCAGCGCTTTTATACGATCTGGCAGTCGTTTCTCATAATTAGCCTGGCCTGTTGTTACTCTGGTTGCACTACACCACCCGAGTATAACGCCACTGCTGACGGACTCGAATGGAAGCTAATTTCTTTCTCTGATGCTGAATCATTGGATTCGGCGAAACAGGTTCATGTCGAAATATTGATAACTGATATCGATGAAAAAGACACCTTGGCTTATTTCTTCGATCAAATGCTTGAACCTGGTGATGACCAGTTCGGGAGATTTCTCAAATCCCGAAGAGTTGGAGACAGCCTAAAAGTCCGTACACATTTTTCGGATGAACTAAATCAGGATTTTCCTTTTTCTGACACCTTGGTCTATCAATTTCGAATAGACAGAATGCGCACGCAAAAAGACCTGGAGGATCGAAAGGTCCAAGAATTGATGCTGCTAAACGATCTGGTTCGCACGGATTCGGTAAAGTCTGAATATGTTGAATACAACGGGATATACTACAGACAACTATTGGAAGGAGATACACTTCAAGTAAGAGAGGGAAAAGAAATCGTAATTCATTACCAGGGAAGAGATCTGGCAGGAAACGTTTTTGACGATTCTCGCAGGATGTATGCTCCGTTAAGATTTGTTTTTGGAAATGAAGATCAAGTTCTTAAAGGTCTCGAAGTCGGTTTGGAGAAGATGACCAAAGGTGAAAAGGCGGAACTAATTTTGCCTTCATGGTTTGCCTTTGGATCGAGAGGAAGTGCTGATGGTCGGGTAAACCCTTACTCAACGGTTATTTATCGAGTAGAGGTCCTGGCAGTAGCGAGAGAGTAAGTTCAAATCTTCCCGATTGCGAAAATGCAAGGCCTTTTATGGAGATTAGGTCTTGAAGATTTCCATTGTTTGACGGGCATGGTTGAGATGAATTCTGAAGGAGTTGAAATATCACAAGCCACACATAGTCGGGTAGAAGGATTCAAATTAATCAGCAAGTCGTCCATGAGTTTCTCATTCCTAAACGGGGTTTCCATAAAAATTTGAGTATATCCCCATTTCTGCATTTCTTGCTCGAGTGAGCGCATCCGTTTTTTACGGTCGTTCCGATCTATGGGTAAGTAGCCGTGAAAGGTAAATTGCTGTCCTGAAAAGCCTGAACTGATCAAGGCTAAAATGATTGAAGAAGGGCCTGTCAAAGGCACCACTTTAATTTGCCGGTTATGACATCGCTCAACAATCAAGGCACCCGGATCAGCGATACAAGGTAAGCCCGCCTCCGAAACCAAACCCATCACCTCACCTGCTAAGAGAGGTGCTAGAAAAGAATCAATCTGCTCAAGTTTGGTATGCTTGTTCAGGATAAAAAACTCTAGGTCACTTTGCTTAATCTCAGGGTTAGCGCTTTTTAGAAATCTCCTCGCAGTCTTTTCGTTTTCCGCAATCCATTTGGTAATTGAGGATATCGTTTGAACCACGCCTTTTGGAATCACCGATTCAATTTCGGAATCTCCCAGGACATTTGGGATCAAGTAAAGCTTACCCTTCTTGCCCATCAATCGAATCTAGAAAAGCATCTGTCGCAGCCAAAAGCATATCATGAACGCTTTGAAAACCTTGGTCACCCCCAAAATAAGGGTCGGGAACTTCACGATTTTCACCCGGATAGGCCAAGTTCAGGAAGAGTTCAACTTTGCTTCTGTCGCCTTCGCTTTTAGCAAGTTTCAAGACGTTTCGGTAGTTCGAGTGATCCATAACGAAGATTTTGTCGAACAGATCAAAATCTCTTAAGGAAAACTGTCTTGCTCGCAAATCGGAAATATCCAATCCGTTTTTTACCATGGCGGTCATGGCTCTATGATCGGGAGACTCTCCTATGTGATAATCGCCTGTTCCGGATGAATCTATTTCCAAATCAATTCCTCGATCAATGGCCCGTTGACGTAATATACCTTCTGCCATCGGGCTGCGGCAGATATTTCCCAAACACACAAAGAGAACCTTCATGCCGTAAATATAGAGGCAATCATTCTATTCTTTTCCTTCTGCTATTTCGAGCAAATGTTTTACGCCCGCTTCAAGTTGCTGGTCCACACCTTGAGAAGCTTGGCCCGGTTCATTGTAGATGAGAATGTCCGGTTGCAACTCATTGTTCTCCATGAGCTCTCCGGTTTTCACATCTTTCATGCCGACCTGAGGTATCCCGAATACGGTGCCATCTTGCATGCGTTCCCACCAAACCGCTGTGCCTGTGCCTGGCACGGGCGCTCCAATGAGCTTCCCGATACCGAAGAACTTGTAGGTGTAAGGAAATAGATGAGCGTCTGAATAGTTGCTTTCACTCATTAATACGCAACTTGGTCGGGTCCATTTGCCCAATGGTTCCCCTCCCATATTGTCTTGACCGCGAGGTACAAATTGTAGGTAAGGTTCACCGCTTAGGAAGGTAGCTAAGTCGTCGTGTAACCAACCACCACCGTTAAACCTGGTGTCGACTATTAATCCGAGTTTTTCATTGTGCTTACCCAAAGCTTTGTCGTATAACTCACGGAAGCTCGATGAATTCATTCCTCTTACATGAACATAACCAATCTTCCCATCGCTTAATTTTTCTACCTCGGCTTCACGGCTTTCAATCCATCGTTCATAGAGAAGTTGATTTTCTCTCCATCGACTGATAGGCTCAACTACTTCGTCCCATCTCTCACCTGATTCAGGGTCAAAGTAAGAGATGAGTGTTTTATCTCCTGCCTTTCGGTTAAAGTGAGGGTAAATGTTCTCGTTTTTCAGGATTGGTTTTCCGTCAATCTTTTCAATGACAATTCCTACTTTAACCTTCCCATCTTCGTTTATCACAGGACTCTTACCGATAACTTCGGCAATCTTCAATCCATCGCCTTCGTAGGAATCATCATAGAATAACCCCAGCGTAGCTGTGTTGTCTCCTTTTGAATCGTAACTCCAATATCTTCCTCCTGTATGTGAGGCGTTGGCCTCTCCTAAAAGCTCCGAAAGCATATCGGCAAAATCGATTGGATTGTTGATGTACGGCAAGTACTTCGCATACTCTATCTTGTACATTTCCCAGTCTACTCCATGAAGATCTTCCAGGTAAAATTTCTTCTTAAACTGCCTCCAGGCATGTTCGAAGAGATAAGCTCTCTCAGCGTCTGTATTAAGATTCATTTCAGATGAGAATGAAACCCCTTCAGCCTTACCGTCCTTAACGGATATTTTTTTAAGGTTTCCTTTAGAATTGACGAAAAGATGCTCAAAATCTTTATCGAACTGTAGACTCGAGTAACCTCCGTCAAGCTTGGTGAATATTTTGGTTTCCTTGTCTTTAAACTTGGTCTTCCAAAGATCAAATCCTTCTCCTGTGCTGGTGAGATAATAAAGGTTTTCGCCCTCCTTATCTAATACGAAATCAGAAAGGAAAGACGAGAAAATGGTAAGGCGAACCTTGCGATCTTCGAGCCCTTCCCAGTCAACTTTTAACTCCTCAACTTTTTCTTCCTCTTCCTCATCATCTTTTTTCTTCTTGTCTTTCTCATCTTCCTCTTCATCTTCCTTTTCTTCCTTCTCTTTATCCTTTTGTTCCTCTTTCCAGAGCTCGTAGTCACCTTTGTCCAAGGTGAATTTTTTATATGCATCTTCGGTTAAGAAGAGTGCATAAACATCATCTTGACTTCCCCAGCTACCATGAGATCGAAATCCTGCTTTGTCGGATGCCCAGTAGACTACTTTTCCTTCCATTCCGAATTTAGGCATGGTATTTCCGTATCCGCTTTTGGTCAAATCGATTGGTTTTTCCTCGCCTGAAGCATTCACCAGACCAACTTGATCGTTCCAACGATTATTGTCGAAAAACTGCACTAAAAACCACTTTGAGTCGGGTGACCAAGTGTAGTATTGATCTCCATCGGCATAGGAATAAGAGTACTCACCGGGTACGACGGTCCTGGTCATTCCTGATTCCAAATTTTTCACTTTTAAAGTGGTTCGTTCCTCTAAGTATGCTACTTCTTTATCGTCGGGTGAATAACTCGCTTGAAATTCTTCGGCATCGGTATTTACCAATGGATTCTCTTCAATAATTGTTGCGTTGTAGAAATATTTGTCTTCTTCGCGACCGAGGCTAGCCTCATAAACATTCCAGCTTCCATCGCGCTCACCGTTGTAAAGCAATTTCTTACCGTCACTGTTGAAGTCCAAACCTCTTTCCTGTTCAGGAGTATCTGTGATTCTCTTCGTTTTGGAATAGTCAGTGGCTGTCACGAATACCTCGCCTCTAACAATGAAGGCTATTTCCTTTCCGTTTGGAGATACTTCAAATTCGCTGGCATTTCCATTTATCAATTCGACAACTGCCTCATTGTAGCGGCGATCAGTCCTAATCGTTATGTTTACTTTTTGAGGTTGATTAGGCTCAAGCATTTTATATATCTCACCATCGTAGCGAAAGCAAAGCATACCATTGTCAGCCCTGGAAAGGGACCGTACGGGATGCGTTTCAAGGGTGGTTATTTGCTTCAAATCTGTGAATTCATCACCGTCAATTGTGCCTTTCCATACGTTGAAGGACCCGGATTGCTCTGAAGTGAAATAGACCTGATTTTCGTTACCCCATACGGGTTCGCGATCTTCTCCGCGCCACTCGGTAAGCTTAGCGTATTTATTGTCCTGGAAATTATACGTCCAAATGTCACGAGTGACCGATGAAATGTGATGTTTCCGATAATCGTCCTCATAGCCTTTTCTATCATAGAATACGATGGTATTTCCATCCGCACTATATTTGGCCGAAAGGGCAGGTGTGGAAAGGATTTGTCTTTCTCTTCCACCTTCTACTGGAACGGAATACAATTCAGATAAGACCCCTGAAGGAAAAAGGACCGATTCCTTGTCATCCATTCTCGAAGAACTGTAGATGACATTTTTACCATCATTAGAGAAATCACTTGGCGTATCGCCCGCTGAATGATAGGTGAGTCTGGTCGGCGATCCACCTGCGGCATCCATAATGAATACATCATTGTTTCCGTAGCGCATTGAAGCAAAAGCAATTTTACTTCCGTCGGGACTCCAAACAGGGTGGCTTTCGTAAGCCTCATGAATAGTCAATCTTTTAGCTTCACCACCTGATGTTGAAACCGTATATACGTCGCCTTGGTAGCAGAACGCTATTTGAGACCCATCAGGGGAAATGGTGGGGTATCTGAGCCAGAGAGGATTTTCAGATTCTTGAGCGGAGAGAATACCCAAAGAGAATCCAAAAAGAATTGAAAGCAGGACTTTTTTCATGATGATTGGTTTTTAAAAGCACCCCAAAAAACGAAAAATACTCCTTGGCCTGCTCTAATTAAGTCTTTTTAAGAAATGGACACTTACCAACCGAAGGTCTTAGGTCCTCCTTTAAACGGCCCAACAATTTTCGATGTAATCCACCCACCGTAAAAATCTCCTTCCTGTGCCTTTACCTGTTCTCCTCCGATGTAACAGGAATTGACTTTCGAGGGATAAAAAGACAAGTGATTCTTAATGGAGAGAAAAGCCGCTTTTGGGTTATCGTAAAACCAAGCGGCATTCATGACTTCTAATCCGTCATCTTGAAGATGATAATATCTTCCTGTTCCTTTCCATTCACAATAGGTTTGTCGCGTTGATAAGACCAGCACATTTAAGTCAACGTCTTCTCTGGGAATATAAATGGTTGGAGGGTGACTCGTTTCTAGAACCCTCCAAGCCTTGGTTGTAGACGCAATTTTCCGGTCATTAAAGATCACTTCTACGAGTTCCGAAACCCTCTCTAGCTTGGGTGGTCGAGGATAAGCCCAAACAGATTCTTGCCCTTGTTTTGGTTTAATCGGCTTAGGATGTTTCATGTGAGTGAATGTTTTAGGTAAACAAACCTTTTTGGATTAAAAAAGTTCTTGTTTCCGGATGTGGCAAAGGAGTAGTTTTACTCTTTATTTCGCTGTTGAAAACAAGCCATAGAACTAGGATACATCACTTAGGGTAAATCTCACACATACTTATCTTTGCGGGCATGCAAGAAACCATATTGATCTTGGATTTTGGTTCTCAGTATACACAGCTTATTGCGAGAAGAGTTAGAGAGCTGAACGTTTATTGTGAGATTCATCCATATCATCACGCTCCCGAGATGACAGAATATACCAAAGGTGTAATCTTCTCAGGTAGCCCTTTTTCGGTGCACGATCCAGAGGCTCCGCAAATTGATTTATCGGAATACCGAGGAAAAGTTCCTGTTCTGGGGGTTTGCTATGGAGCTCAATATATGGCCCATTCTGGTGAAGGCGGTGAGGTTAGAAAAAGCGATAAGCGTGAGTATGGTCGCGCCAATCTTCGTTTTGTTGACCACGATTGTTCATTGTTTAATAATATCCATATTGGATCTCAGGTATGGATGTCGCACGGAGATACCATTTTCCACCTCCCTGAAGCAACCAAGGTAGTTGCTTCTACACACGATGTTGAAGTTGCCGGGTATGAGATCGAAGGAGAGTCAACTTTCGGAATACAATTCCATCCTGAAGTTTATCACAGTTCGGACGGAAAACAGCTACTTGAGAATTTTTTGGTAGATATCTGCGGATGCTCACAGACATGGACTCCTCACAGTTTTGTCGAAATGTCAGTAGGAGAGTTGAAGGCTCAGTTGGGCGATGACAAGGTGATACTTGGACTTAGCGGTGGTGTTGATAGCTCGGTGGCGGCAATGCTTTTGCATCGAGCCATTGGAAAGAACCTCTATTGCATTTTCGTAGATAATGGATTATTGCGGAAGAATGAATTTGATGAGGTTCTTCATTCTTATCAGGATATGGGTTTAAACGTGCGAGGCGTCGATGCTAAAAGTCAATTCTATGATGCTCTAAGCGAGATTACCGATCCCGAGGCAAAAAGAAAAGCGATTGGAAGAGTTTTCATCGAAGTATTCGATCAAGCTGCGCATGAAGTTGAGGATGTGAAATGGTTAGCTCAGGGAACTATTTATCCCGACGTGATTGAGTCAGTTTCCGTAAAGGGACCTTCAGCGACAATTAAGAGCCACCACAATGTTGGTGGACTGCCCGATTACATGAAACTAGAAGTAGTTGAACCTTTGCGGGCACTATTTAAAGATGAGGTACGTTTGGTTGGAAAGGATTTGGATATTCCTCAAGCCATATTGGGGCGTCATCCATTCCCTGGTCCTGGTCTGGCAATCAGGATATTAGGAGACATTACGCCGGAAAAGGTACGTATTTTGCAAGAGGTTGATCACATATTCATTAACAACTTGAAAGATTCAGGTGAATACGACAATGTTTGGCAAGCAGGGGCAATCCTCCTCCCTGTTCAAAGTGTAGGGGTTATGGGTGATGAACGCACTTACGAACAAGCTGTGGCATTGAGAGCTGTCACCTCCACCGATGGAATGACGGCTGATTGGTGTCATTTGCCTTATACCTTATTAGCGAAGATTTCCAATGAAATCATAAATAGAGTTAAGGGCATTAACAGGGTTGTCTACGACATCAGTTCCAAACCACCGGCTACCATAGAATGGGAATAAAACAAGCAATATATCTCTTCTTTTTCGCAATTGGATGTCTTGCTCAACTAACGGGTTCAGCTCAAGATTATTCAAAGAAATCCATTGACGGAAGAGACTATTATCTCTACTTCGTGGAGCCTGGAAATACTTTGTTTGCGATTTCCAAAATGTTCTCGGTTGAAGTTGATGCCTTGGTAAATGCGAATCCGGGCGCAGAGAATGGATTGGATATCGGTCAGGAGTTGTTGATTCCAATAAAATCTATTGACAAAAAAGTAGCGAAGAAGACTGATGTGTCAATTTCGGCTGATACTATTTTTCACGCCGTAGCCAAAAAAGAAACGCTCTTTTCAATATCAAAGAGTTACGGTGTAACGGTCAATGAACTCACAGAATGGAACCCCGAATCGGCTCAAACACTTTCGGTGGGAACCGTACTCAGGATTCCTTCTTCGAAAAGCAGGAATGTTGAAGAGAGTTTTTTGGAACCTGCGAGAAACGACTCCTTTATCGTTCATATGGTTTCTCCTGGTGAAACAGTCTATTCATTGAGTCAGCTTTATGAAATATCAGACGACAGTCTATATTCATTCAACCCAAATCTCGACTTGGGATTAAAGACTGGTCAATACTTGGTTATCCCGAAATATCGACCGGATTTTACTCCATTCAATGAGCAAGTAGAAGTTTCTCCTGAGTTCGCAGCTTCTTTACCCACTGGGGCTTTTGATACCTATCAAATTGGTCTCATGTTGCCTTTCGAACTCGAGTTGAACGATAGTTTAGAGAAAGCCTTGATTCGCGGTGAAGAACTTTACATACTTACCGAGATTGCTCTTGAATATTACAGAGGGACGAAAATTGCTTTGGATTCTTTGCGCAAAATGGGACTGAATGCCGAGGTCCATGTATTCGATATAGGTGAAGACATCGTAAAGACAAGGGAAGCGTTGAAAAAGCCGGAGCTCAAGAAAATGAACATCATCTTTGGGCCCATGCATAAAGCCAGCTTGGCAATGGTCAGCGATGAAACGAAGAAAAACAAGACCTATTTGGTTTCCCCAAATAGTTTCAACAATTCCGTTTTTGAAGACAATCCCTATTTGATGCGATCGCGCGCTTCTCGCGAGACATTAGTGCGGTATCTGGCCAATTACTTAGCAATAAACCATTCTAACCATAATGTTATTATGGTTAACAGTGAATCGCCCAAAGATTGGCCACTGAGAAAGTCTTTTATTGAGAATTACAATTTAGCGCTGGGAACATTCCCCAATGATTATGCTGATTCACTTCGCAGTGTGACGAAAGCAATGTTCGAGGAAGAACCCGAGACATCTGTTCTTGATTTTTTACGTGAGGATACCTTGAATGTCCTCGTGGTCCCTTCTAATGAACTGGCCTTTGTAAGTGACATGATGACCCGTATATCTCTGCTTGACGAAGAGAAGTATAGAATCCAAGTTTATGGATTGGACAAATGGATCAACTATGAAAATATTGAAGCTGAGTACAAGAATAAGCTCAATCTTCGATTGGTTGTTTCGGGTTATGTTGATTACGACAATGAAATAACTATCGATTTTCTTGAGAAATACCGAGAGAACTATGGAACGGAGCCAACTCATTTCGACTATGGCTTTAAAGGCTATGACCTAACCATGTTTTTCGGTAAAGCTCTTCTAGAGAGAGGGCTGTCTTTTCCCCTGGGCTTTGATAACTTAGAAATGGAAGGAACTACGGGCAACTATAGATTCGGAAAATCCATGTCAGGCGATGAATTTGAGAATAAGTCGGCTTATATTCTCGAATACGACGAGTACCAAATCAAAAGAGTGAATTGATGTCGGTTCCGAATCGAGAGATTATCAGGAAGGAATACCAAGAAATTCAGAGTTTCATTTGCTCCCGGATCGAAAAAACGGACGGTAAGGGAATATTTCAACGTGATCATTGGTCCAGAGAGGGCGGCGGTGGAGGATTAACCAGAGTTCTTTCACAAGGACAGGTTCTCGAGAAAGCAGGGGTTAATTTTTCTGCAGTAGAAGGAGAAGTAACTCCGATGATGGCGAAAAATTTGGGAATGAAGGCAAGAGAGTTTTTCGCCACAGGTGTGTCAATTGTCATGCACCCTCACAGCCCTCATGTTCCAATCATCCACATGAACATCAGATATTTTGAAACGGATGAAGGAGCCTACTGGTTTGGAGGTGGAATTGATCTTACCCCACATTACATAGTGGACGATCAGGCCACTTATTTTCATCAGAAGGTTAAAGAAACATGTGATTCATTTGATACGGCATGGTATCCTCAATTTAAGAAAGAGGCGGATGATTATTTCTTTATTCCGCATCGCGATGAGACCAGGGGAGTGGGTGGAATATTTTACGATCATCTTATTGAAGATGAGAATCATTCAAAACAACTCATTTTTGATTTTTCACTGGCTGTTGGAAGACTTTTTCCCGAGGTGTATTCTAATTTGATCAATATCAATCGTGATCTCCCTTACACAGATGCCCAGAAACAATGGCAAAAGCTTAGGCGAGGCCGGTACGTTGAGTTTAATCTCGTTTATGATCGAGGAACCCGTTTCGGGTTACTCAGTAATGGGCGTACGGAGTCAATTTTGATGAGCTTGCCGGTAGAGGCTAATTGGTTATATGATTTTCAGGTCGAATCAAGGAGCCAAGAAGCGGAGACTTTAAAAAAGCTCAAAAAAGGAATAGATTGGGTTAACCCTTGATCCAAAGCGTTTTTATCTCCTGTTCTCCTGTGGTAACAACAATAGTGTAAATACCATTGTCGAGAAGATTTGTGAGTGGAATTTTGACCCTTCCTTTTTTCAGGGATAAGCCACTAATATTAACCCTGTCTTCACCATCAATTGATGTTATGGTCAGATCAAATTCCTCTAGCTTCCTTGGGTAGTGAATTTCTAGGTTAACACCCTTCTGATCCATCTTGGCAACCAGATCTTTTGAGGTGGGTTGGGTGAACAGATAGGGATTTATGATCGCCGTTTTGATAGATAGTGACTTGGAATCGAGTCTTGTCCATATGGGACGAATCACATTGTTGTGCGCGGCAATGTTGTTGTAATCACCGAAGAATACCTCTTTTTCGGGTTGGAATGAGGTCTCGCTGAGTTTATGCTCTACAAATGTTTCTCCTCCATCTGAACTCATGGCAATGAACACATCTGTCGCAAGGCTATCCGCGTTTCGTCGGTCGTGGTAGATGAACCAGAGATTTCCATTGGTTTGGTCGATATCCATCCAAGTAAAGAACTGATGAGCCTCACCTTGGTCTTGATTCACCCTTTTTGGTTCTGACCATGACGATCCCCCATCAACACTTTTTGTCAAGAAAATATCGGTATTGTTTTCCCCATTGCGTTGATCTGCCCAATTAACATAGATGGTTCCATGATTCTCTCCTCCCGATAAATCACATTTTGTAACGGGCATTCCATTGGCTCGGTAAATCCCTTCAATTTCAATATTCCAACCTCCAATGTGATCGGAGATTCGGATTTCCTCATTTTTCCAAGTTAATCCTCCATCTAAAGATGAATTAAATACCAATCCGTTGGGACCAGACCACGATACATATATTTCTCCCGCAGGTCCAACAGCGGGAACTGCTCCCTCAACCGTATCGTCATCGTCCAGGCAGTTTCCATCGACAGAATTTATGCGTACGGGTTCCGACCAAGTTTCTCCTTTGTCTGCTGATCTTGAAAAAAGAATATTTGACCTGTCCTCGGGTGCCTTTGAGTCGTATTCGTCAAATTGTGTCCAGGTAACATAGATTTCATTGTTCCACGGATTTACTACTGCCCATGGTTTGTCTTGTGCTTTCGTGCCATTCAGTCCGAAGTAGGACCCTTGATTGAAACTTACGCCGCCATCATCCGAGCGCTGACAGATGAGTCTGTCAATCCATGTCCCGCCATCATAATTTGAAAGGTGGAAGTGATAAAAAGAACCCGATGTATCTTGGATAATTACAGGATCCCCCCATACTCCATAAGGCGAATATTGAAATGAAGACTTCCATGTTAATCCTCCATCGTTGCTTCTCGAAAGTTGGTTGATATTAGCTCCTGCCAGAATGTTTGATGGGTTGCGTTGGTCAATACATATCGACGTCTCATTTGGACTCATAATCCGTGAAATTTCGATTACGGGATGTTGAGCCATCAAAAAGGGTGAATTGAAAACTATTATAAAAAGGATGAGAAAACGCATACCCAATTATATAAAAAAAGAGAGGATCGCCCCCAATAGGCAACCCTCTCTTATGGGCTATGAAAACTCAGCTTATCTGGCGATCATAATCTTTTCGATTACAGTCTCAGTATCTGTAATGAACTTGGCAATATAAATTCCATTTGGAAGTGATGTACCATCAAATGTGATTCGGTACTCAGCGCCTTCTTGAACATCTTGATTGAAGATTGTTTCTACAGATCGGCCACTCATATCAAATACTTCTACAACCGCTCTTACATCGGCAGGAGCATTGAATTGAATGTTGGTGATTCCTTCCGTAGGATTAGGGAATGCTTCGAAGTACATATCCACAGAACCTGTCAATTCAGCAACATTTTCTCCATCAGGACAACCTTCCGGCATGCAGTCGGCAAGATCAGTAACATTTCCACCGTGGGCCTTTACTTGAACTTCTTCGCCATCAACAAAGACTCTCATAGTGCGTGAGCCAGCAGCTTCATCTGAGAAATCAGAGGTGAACATTACCGCTTCACCTGCTTCCAAGTTGAATGGGCCTTGCATTGTGGCGTCATCAGCAAAATTGTAATAAGCTTCTATCGCGCTGTCTGAACCGTTTCGGATTCTCCATCTTCTTCCATACTCACCCGAACACTCTTGGTACCAGCCCATGGCAGTCAGTCTGATGATATTATCACTTTCGTCGAAAATAACGGTCTCATTAGAACAGTAAGGATTGCTCATCTCTGGAACACAGTTGTGGATAGCTCTTACCCCATCCAAATCATATCCATCAAAAGTGGTGGTCAATTCTTCATTGTTAACCAGTTTTACCAGAAGGATGCTTTCAAAATCACCGGCTTCACTAATGTCAACTCCGTTATCGCCTTTACAAACGGTTTCAGCAAAGAAGAAATCAACCCCATTTGCAGAAACATATACATCAGCGTACTCGGGGTATGACTCACAACCTGGATTATTGAATGAAGTCTCTACAACTTCTAGATCATCTCCATCCAAGTTTGGAACGTATCCATCGAAACCGAGAATAATGCTTCCTCCGTATCCTAAGGTTACGAATACCATTTGATCGGTTCCTTCAGGTTCTCCCAATGCTTGGTTGGCATCCGTTCTATTCGCCGCAAGTGGACCACCATTGTCACGGGTACCTTGAATATACTCCAGTGCTTCCGTAGCGTAGCACTCACCTTGCTCAGGTACGATGATCGGATTGTTGTCAGAACATCCTGCCGCCAAGTCACCGGCAGTAATATTAATGCCTAACTCATAAGTAGTCTCCGTCACCCCGGGGATCGATGGATCAACCACTCTCAGTTGGGTACCGGCATTTCCAACCAGTATCATTCCCTCCGGTAAGACTGCCGCGCCGTACATTTCTGTCAATTCATCAACATCGAATTGAGAAACACCATCAGTAATGTTGTAGAAACGATTTTGGTCTCTGTGAATCACCCAAACATTTCCATCATTCGTTTGAACAATGTCTCCACCATTAACGGGCACGTCAATTGGATTTGAAGCAGCTCCCGTTGCAGGGTCAACTTCATATACCTTGTTGGCATTAGCAGAACCTACCAATAAGACTCCTTCAGAATTAACTACGGCTGCATAAGTCGAATTGATATTCATATCGCCCATCGCAATATTTGAGAACGTACTTAAAACGCCCGTAGCAGGATCATAGATAGCAACATTTCCTTGTCCTCCAACGATGTAAAGGAGTCCTAAATTAGAATCGTATGCCAAGTGCGGGTCACCCAATCCTTCCAGAACCATTTCTAAGTTGGCATTCTCACCGTCAAGAGTCACTCGGTAAATATCACCACCTTGTCCGCCATTAGCCGATAAGTAGATCACGAAGTCCTCGCAATCTTCACCTGCTTGTCCGTCGAAACATCTGCTGGCCAGGTCACCGTTAAAGAGTTCCAATCCAGTCTCGAATACTTCTCCTGTGGCGTTTCCGGTAATAGGCTCGTAAACCTCGAAGAGTCCATTCAGGTTTCCGTTAGAAATCAATAGGTTTCCATCAGGAAGATTCGCAACACCGTTAATTTCTTGTGCAGCGACATCGAATTGGCCGGGGCCATTGATTTCATAAAAACGACCTTGAGATCTGTTAGCTACCCAAAGTGAACCACCGGCAAAAATCAAGTCCCCGCCGTTAACATCACCGGCACCTTCTTCAACGGCGATTCCCGTTGAGGGATCAACCTTGTAAATCATGTCGTTATTTGAACCTACGTATACAAATCCATCATCTCCTACAACTACCGCGGGGATACCTGTAACGTTTTGACCATTAAATGTGATTTGTACAGGATCTTGCTCATCCATCAAAGTCATTGGGTTAAAAACCCTCATCATTCCTGAACCGTGACGAACAATGTATAGTAAACCATCTGCTCCAACACCTAAATGAGAACCCCCTCCAAGTTCTGCCAACTCGGTCAGAAGAGCGTCACCCATTTCATTAAACTCAACTGCATATAGAATGTCAGGTCCGCCACCTACTGCATCATGAATGTAATAAGTGCGGAAGTCTTCGCAACCTTCAATAGATGTGCTTCTTTCAGCGCATCCCGCTGCCATATCTCCGTTATCTAAAGTAAATGGCTCGCCGTCTAACATTGCGTCATATCCTGTTGGCTCTCCAACTTCATCTCCTACAGAGTAAACCAAAAACTGAGTGTTGTTTCTTGATGAAACGATTACGCTTTCGCCATCTTCGAAAGTGGCCATGCCGGTAACGCTCCCATTTACATTTCCGAGTAATTCGTTGGCGAAGCCTGGTAAAACATTGTAAAGAGCTCCTTCAGGTTTTGAAGCGAGGTATAAATCACCCGATTCTACAAATGTGATATCTCCACCTGAAATATCGTTGTTGTCGGCATAAACGCTTAACTCATATGGATTTGTTTCGAGATCAACTTCCCAAATTAATCCGTTGCTACCGCTTCCAATTAAAAGTTGTCCGTCGGCGCTCATTGCCGCTACCGTAACGTTTCCAACGTTGATATCAACAGGAGTGGGCTCCGACAGCTCGTTGGTAATTGGATCTAAAATTCGAATATCTCCGTTGCCACCATTGACCACGTATATAAGACCGTTGGCTTCGTTGTAAGCAATGTGAGCTGTGTATTCTAAATCTTCTACAATCGGGCTCAAAACAGCCATACCGTCCTCAAGTGACACCGAGTAGATATCTGTTTGCGCGCCGTCAGGGTAGTTAATGTCTGCGTAGTAATAGTTGTACTGTGTGCATACACCTTGACCGAAAACGCTAATCCCCAAAAGGAACAAAGCTCCGGTAAAGACTGTTTTAAAAAGGTTGAATTTTGTCATAGCGTTGAATTGATTGAATATTCTGCGAAAATAGCTATGAATTCGATAAAAGTCAATTTATTGCCGACGAAATAGATAATCTTGCTGATTACTCATTTGGATAATATTTTTATCGGGATTTGATTGATTCACTTGTATTATTTTCGGTTTGTTGAGATTCGCTTCATATCTGTTTGTACTGATTTTGGTTTTTTGCGCTACCGGAGTTTTCTCTCAGGATTATTCCATTGAGAAAATTGCTGCGGCCGAAGGAGGAAGGTTCGAATCAGGTCATCCCAAAAATGCCACTTCTCTTACAGGTGCTATGTACAATTGGCTTTATGCCGAATGTAATTGGGAGATCGACCCCTGGCAGCGATACATTAAAGGGGGAGTGAAGCACTTCATTGCTTTGAAAGAGGCAACAGATTCGATAGACTTTGATTTTTCTACGGCACACACTGTCCACAGCGTTGAGGTCAATGGTGAAGGGGTGGATTCTTTTGGTTTCAGTGGTTCAAGTACGTTCTATGTGAAATCGAATGCATTTTTGGAATCGGTAATAAACGAAGTGGAGATCATTTATGAGGGTACTCCACCACCTAACAACTTTTTGAGTTTCAACCAAGGCTTTCATGGAGCAAGTATTCCTGAGATATGGACCTTGTCACAGCCCTTTGGTGCAGGGGATTGGTGGCCGACGAAGATTTCGTTAGATGATAAGGCAGACAGTGTCCTTATTCAGGTGAATGTTCCAAATGGTAATAAGGCGGGTTGTCCGGGAATTCTTCGTAGTGAAGTTGATCAAGGAGATGGGACCACAACGTTTCAGTGGTTTCATGGATATCCCATTCCTGCCTATTTGATATCAATAGCCGTCACCAATTATGAAGAGTTTAGTTGGTTTGTGGAAGTGGATGACCGGGAAATTGAAATCCTAAACTATATTTATCCTGAGCGTGTTGATTTAGAGAAAGATAGGGGGCAGCAGGTAATTCCGATGATGGAGTTGTATTGCGATCTGTTTGGAATGTATCCTTATGCAAATGAAAAGTACGGACACGCACAATCGACCATTCCGGGTGGTATGGAGCACAGTACCATGAGTACCATGGCAGGTTTGTATTTTTCGCTTACCGCACATGAGCTCGCACATCAATGGTTCGGAAACAAAGTGACGTGTGGGAGCTGGGAGGATATTTGGCTAAACGAAGGTTTTGCAACTTACCTGACTGGTTTGGCTTACGAATTTATTCAGCCTGATCAGTTCCGATCTTGGAAAGAAAATGCGATAAATAGTGTCACTGCTTTACCTGACGGTTCGGTTCAGGTAGATGATACACTCAGCAGAAACAGAATTTTCAATGGACGCCTGAGCTATAACAAAGGGGCTTATGTGCTTCATATGCTCAGATGGGTTGTTGGAGATGAAGACTTTTTTGAGGGATGTCGACAATTCTTGAATCATCCTGATTTAGCGTTTTCCTATGCCCACACCCACGAGTTTCAAGAGATCATGGAAGGTGTTTCAGGGTTAGATTTAACTGAGTTTTTTGAAGATTGGTTCGAAGGTGAAGGACACCCTTCATACAGGGTTTCTTACGCCGCAGTGGGAAATACCGTTTGGCTGAAGATCAATCAAGAACAAAGCCATTCTTCCGTGGATTTTTTTGAAATGCCTATCCCAATCAGACTATATGGTCAGGGAGAAGATACTACGGTTATTTTAGATCACTCCATACAGAATCAACTGTTTAAGATCAATACCTCGATCGCGGTTGAAGCAGTCGAGTTTGATCCTGAATTATGGATTCTTTCGGATGAGAATAGCGTATTGTTCGATGCTGAACTCTCCGATGCCGAAACGGACGGAGTTACCCTTGTTCCTAACCCGGCAGTCGAAACGATCAGAGTGTTCTTCAACGACCCGCAATATCGAGCGAACGAACTGCGACTGGTCAGCTCAGTGGGTAAGGTTTTGGCAGAATTCAGACCTCCTTCGGGTATTTCCAACGGGTATAGCATTAATCTTACAGGACTTCCTGCAGGGGTTTACATTATGGAATTCAAAGGGCCTGGAGAGGTGGCAAAGAAATTTGTCATTAGTCGGTAGCCTTAGGCGACATTCTTGGTTAAATATCCCTTTTGGGAAAAAGTCCTGCAGATATTGAGTTCTCTTTATACTTTCTAAAAGTATCAGAACCACATTGAGGTTCACAGGCAACCTTTTTACCATAACATGGTCTAAAGTCAGATATACTGAAAACCTACCTAGCAGATCTTACATTTTTTGAGCGTGAAAAGTTTTATAATTTTAATTAATTGCTTATTTTATTGAAGATTTTGCAATAGTTATTAAGCTGACATCTATGACTTTATGATTGTCAGTAAATGTCAGCTTAGTTTTGCGCTCATCCCCTTGATGAAAGTGTCCGGCTTGGAAGGTTGGATTATTGTTTGATAATTGAATGCCAAGTACATTTGTACTGAAATTGTATGAATTGGTTATGAAGGTGATGAAGTTTATGGTGTTTGCCATTATGCTGAGCTTTATTTCTTCAGAAGTTCGGTCTCAGGATTACCCTTACTTAGGGCAGGTCACTTATTTGATTAATTCAGTGGGTGACACAATTGATTCAGGTACTCTTCTAAAGGATGATTTTTTAGCACCTCAGCAAATCGACGTATTCACCATTCGATATGAAAGTGATACCCTCGCAACAAGAGCAAGCGGTGAGGTTATTGAGGTGAATAGGCAATTCGACGTTTACATTCCCAGAGATGATCTTTATTTGGTTTCCAACGGAGAGCTTCTGGATGAATTGCCGGTAATGGTTTTACTTCATGCAGGATCTTCGAATAGAGAACTGGCGGCGGAGTACGCATACAAATGGGCGAGCAGGGGTTTTATAGTTATGGCTCCTACTTACCGCTCAGACAGACTTGGTGTAAATTATTGCCAGGCTTATTCTAAAACGCTCTACTATTCGGCTCAGGATGTCAGCGCTGCGGTTCGGACCTTCACCTATTACCTTGATGACTCTTTGCTTCCTGTTCCTACGATCAGTAATAATCCGTTAGTAGATAAACCGATTGATCCTGATACATTTTTTGCCGTGGGCAGAAGCTATGGTGGTTCAGCTGTTTTTCATTCTTTCTCCAGACAAGTTCAAGCTCAGTGGGAAGACTTCTTGGGAGCCGAAGATTATTTCATCGCAGGTGTTCAAGGAGCCGTGAATTTGGGTGGTAATGAAGGTCTTCACGAAACAGGTTCTTCACTCATCGATGGCTATCCTATGCCCTATGAGCGGTTTAAGGCAATTATGTGTCGAACCGCGAGCATTGAAAGAATTGACCAGGTCCAGTACGAACTCACCCCTCATAAGCTTCCAACCTTGGTTTTCATAGGCACTTGTGATAAACTGGTACCTTATGATTCTTCTCAGGTAATTGGGACAGATGATTTTTGCATAGCAGATGTTTTCTTTTCTGATGGTACTTCACAAAACTCTCATACATCTTATGGTCCTCAGGTAATTTCAAACCTTATGGCAGAGGCCAATATTTACAATGAGCTGATTACGTTCTGTGGAGGAGGCCACGAATCGAATAATTGCGTAAAAGACATAATCGAAGGACATAACTATGATTTCATTGAAAGAGTTTTGATGGATGACTATCAAGATGGTGAAGTTTTAGAATCCGTGTATCGTTATGGATTCGAAAACTACTCTAATCAATGTTGTCAGATTGGTGATGATTATGCATACCTTGAAAAGTGTAGCTGCACTGATGATAACCCTTATGAGGTGATCGATTTGGAATTCATTATTGACGAGGAGTGTCAGTTTCAAAACAACTGTGATCTTGATCCTATTTGTGACTTGTTGCCATTAAGCGATGATCTTATTTCAGAGTGGTTTGGAAATGAGATTGAGTTGATCTCAGAAGATAATAAGCTCAGCCTCAAACTTGAGTCATTGGTTCATCAGAATCTCAGCGTTACTTTTAGGGATTATACGGGTAGAGTTCTGGAAACTCATGTTTATCAAATTAAGGCCGGAATAAATATATTTCCAATGCCCCGTACGCTACCCCAAAACCAAATCCTTTTCGCAGATGTGCCAGGTTTTCGTCCGGTTAAATTCTTTATCAATGAATAAGCGAATTACGAATTGGAAGCAATCGTTGGAATTTTATTAAAAAAAGGAAACTGATTGCTCGAACGGAGAGTATAAAGAGAGAAAGTGGCTAACTACCTTTATTTAAGCCATGTATAGTGAAGTTTGAAGTGGAATTTTTATGAAGTCAATCTTAAACGTAATATCTTGCGGATCCCTAAAAATGGATTCAATGAAAAATCCTCATTCGATCTGGATGAGCGTCTTCGCATTATGGATGATTTTTCTTCCACCATCTATTGTCAATGCTCAAGATGCAGATTATAGCTTTGTTGGCGAAACGGTGTATTTGGTTGATGATAATCAGGATACCTTGAACTCAGGGATGCTGCTGCAGGATCAATTTCTCAATTTTGATCAAATTAAAAAGGCAACCGTCCGTTACGATTCTGACACCCTGGTCACCAATAGTGATGGAAGCCAAGATGTGGTGCAAAGATTATTTGATCTATATACTCCCAAGGATGAATACAGCTTTATCTACGAGGGAGGTCAGATTAACAAGCTTCCCGTCATGATCATGCTACACGCAGGTTCGGGTGACAAAGAGACTGTTGCCGATCATGCTTGGGAATGGGCTTACAGAGGATATGCGGTTATCACACCAACCTACCGCACAGACAGATTGGGAGTCGAGTATTGCCATACATATACTAAATCGATTTATTTGGCAGCCCAAGACCTTTCCGCCGTTGTGAGATTTTTTAGTTTTCTCTATGACGACAGTCAGTTGGAAGTTCCAAATATTGAGAATAATATATTGATTGGTGAGCCAATCGATGGACATTCAATTTTCTTTGCAGGCAAGAGTTTTGGTGGAACTGCAGCATTACATACTGTGTCGAGGCTTGTGCAAGAACAGTGGGAAGACTATTTAGGTTCGGATGATCCATATGTGGTTGAGGGTGAACAGGGTTCATTGGATATTGGTGATAGTGGCCCATTGCATAGCACAGGCCGTAACTCAATCAGCAATTATGAATATCCCTTTGATCGAATTAAGGGAGCCATTTGCCGCACTGCGGGGATTCTCTCTGCAGAACAACTCGATTACTCTACATCTCCCAATAAGGTTCCCGTTTGTTTTGTGATTGGAACGTGCGATAAAATCGTTCCTTATGTAAGCAGGACCGTGTCTGGCGAGGACGAGGAAGCATTATGCAATGCGAACATTACTTTTCCTGATGGTACCCAAGCCAATTCTTTCACGGCTTATGGTCCTTCATACATTTCCCAGGTAATGCAAGAAGCAGATGTATACAATGAGGTGATTACCTTTTGTGGGGGGGGGCATGACACAAATAACTGTGTGGATGACATTATTGAAAGCAGAACATCAGCATTCGCCACCAGAGTTTTGACGGGAGATTACGTCGAGGGAGAAGTATTGGATATTGTGTACAGGTATCAAATGGAGAATTATTCGAACCAATGTTGTGAAATCGAAGACGACTACGCGTACATTGACAAGTGTGATTGCTCAGATGATAACCCCTACGACCCTATTGAGCTTGATTTAATAGAGATTAACGGGTGTTCATTTCTAAACGAATGCGGATTGGGATCAATTTGTGACCTCGTGCCGCTCTCTGATGGTTTTATTGAGCCGTTCGAAATTACTTCAAACATAACCTTGGTTAAATGTGAAAGCGGAGTTTGCCTTCAGTTTTCTTCGGTAAATCAACGCATGCTCGAGTTTTCATACTTTTCAGAAGAGGGTAAATCCCTATTCAAAACCAATGAATCCGTTTATGCAGGAGTCAACAGAATATCCCTTCCTGAAGAATTGCCGACGGATAAGAAGGTCATCCTGCAAATCGAAGGATATAGGCCCATACAGTTCTACTTGAGAGCAGAATAGATAGGCCGGCCTGTCTCCACTTTGGCGAATCTTGATTGCCGGCAGAGGAAAATAACTTTTCTTACTCGAATACCGGCTAATGCACGTTACTTATCTAGAACCTATAGGGAGGACGGTTCTCTCTCCTTCCCCTATGTACTCGCTCAAAGGTCTGATTATGCGATTATTGGCTCTTTGCTCCATGATGTGAGCGCACCATCCCGTTACCCTACTCATGACAAATATTGGGGTAAACATATCGATTTCAAATCCCATCATGTAATAGGCAGGTCCTGCAGGGAAGTCTAAGTTCGGATAGATTCCTTTTTCAGCAACCATCGTTTCTTCGAGTATATTGGCAATGTCCAACCACTTTTTTTCTCCCGTGAAATCAGCCATCTTTTCGGTGTACTTTTTCATTGTAGGTACGCGAGAATCTCCTTTTCTGTAGACCCTGTGTCCGAATCCCATTACTTTTTTCTTCTGGGCAAGTGCGTCTAACATCCACTCTTTCGCCCCGTCAGGCTCACCTACTTCTTTGAGCATGTGCATCACTTGTTCGTTCGCACCCCCATGCAGAGGTCCCTTCAAAGCACCAATGCCTCCAACTACAGCGCTGTACATATCACTTGTGGTTGAAGTAATTACACGAGTAGTGAAAGTTGAAGCATTGAAACTATGTTCTGCATAAAGGACGAGAGAAACATCAAACGCTTTTATCACCTCGGGAGCAGGAACTTTCCCAAAACACATATGAAAGAAGTTCTCGCTCATCGATAAGTTTTTATCCGGAGCAATAAATTCCAGACCTTGCCCATGACGATAAGCTGCCGCTATTGCAGTTGGGATCTTTGCCAAGAGACGAATGAATTTGTCCATACTCGTCTCAGCAGAGTCGTCCCAAATCCTTTCGTCTTCCATGCCAATGAAACTAACGGCTGATCTCAATGTATCCATCGGATGAGCATCTTTTGGATAGAGCTTAATGGATTCAAGAAGATTTGCCGATAAATCCCTGTGACTTCTCTCCGTCTGGATAAAAGCCTTAAGTGCCTCTTCTCGAGGTAAGTCATCGTGAGTGAGCAAATAGGCAACTTCTTCAAAGCTGCAATTCTCGGCTAAGTCTTGAACCTTGTATCCGCGGTAAACCAAGGAGTTTATTTCGGGCATTACCTTGGAAATGGATGTATCATCTGTAACGACTCCGGCAAGTCCTTTAGGCGCAATTATTTTATCACTCATGATGGTTTAATTAATGAAGTTTGAAATTGTAGATGGAGCTATCGTAAGTATTGTAATCTTCGTAATGGAGGACTTCGTAGAGACGCTTTCTCGTCTGCATTTCTGCTAACAACCCCTCTTGAGTCCCTTCCTTTTGAATCGTATCCAGTCCTTTTTCCACTGCATGCATTGCAAGTCGTTGTGTAGTAACCGGATAGATCACCAAGTTGTATCCCAGATTCTCGAGTTCTTTTTTATCAAGCAATCGGGATTTTCCGAATTCGGTCATATTGGCGAGAAGTGGAACATTTAATGCAGATCTGAATGCTTCGAATTCTTTCTCATCTTTCATAGCCTCTGGAAAGATCATGTCTGCACCTGCATCAACGTATGCTTTTGCTCTATCGATTGCCTTGTCAAGACCTTCAACTCCTCTTGCATCAGTACGAGCGATTAAAACAAAGTTCTCATCATCTTTTGCTGATGATGCAGCCTTTACCTTTTGGACCATCTGGTCTACGGATACCAATTCCTTATTGTCTAAATGACCACAACGCTTGGGATTAACCTGATCTTCCATATGACAGCCTGCCATTCCAAGGTAAATGAGCTCTTTGACCGTTCTCGCAACACTCATTGTTTCACCAAATCCCGTGTCGATATCCATAATTGATGGAAGTGAAGTGACTCGAGCTATAGCTGAGGCCATTTGAGAAACTTCGGTTAGAGTGGTCATTCCAATATCAGGTAGTCCTAAAGAATTCGCCATCACCGCACCTGAGACATAAACTCCATCGAATCCTTTTTGCTCAATGAGCATGGAAACCATTGGGTTATATGCTCCTGGAAACTGTAGCAAACGACCCGAGTTGAGACTCGCTCTGAATTCCTTTCGTTTTTCCGAAGCTGATTTTTCGCTAATAATCATCAGAATATCCCTTTTGTATTGGGTTCATTTTCAAGAATATCGTTAAAAGGCATTTGAACGGTTAGTCCATTAACCTCTTGGGCACTAAGCGATTTCAAATTCTCACAAGTAGTGATGAATCGATTTCTCTCATTCTCATCAATCAAGCCTTCCGTCAGCATATCGAATTTTCCAATGTAGTTTGGTCTGGTAAATGGCCTTGCCCCTGCGGGGTGGGCATTTGCTCTTTCGATTTCATCTGCAATTTCAACGCCGTCTTTCATTTTAATTACCACTTTACCACCAAAAGCTTTTTTGTCTGGATCAGGATCATGATAAAGCTTTGTCCACCTTTCTTTTTCTACAGTGGATATCTTCTTCCAAAGTTCTACCGTTTCTGCTCTTTGAGCTCGTGATGGTTCATAAGATTTAACGTGATGCCATTCGCCATCCTCTAAGGCTACGGCAAAGATGTACATGATGCTGTGGTCTAAGGTCTCACGCGTAGCAAAAGGGTCAAATTTTTGGGGATCATTAGATCCCGTTCCTATTACATAGTGTGTGTGGTGAGAAGTCTCAATTAAGATGCTTTCAATTTCTGAGAAGTTGCTGATTTTTTCTCTCATTCTAGCGGCTAAATCAATCAACGCTTGAGATTGATACTCAGCCGAATGTTCCTTGGTATATGTCTCAAGAATTGCTCGCTTTTCTTCACCTTCTTCCGGCAGGGGAATTTGGTAGTGAGCATCAGGACCGTCAAGCACCCAGGCAATGACGCTGTCTTCTCCTTCATAAATAGGGGAAGGACTTCTCTCACCTCTCATTGCTCTATCAACCGCTTCAATTGCCAGTTTTGCGCCATGACCAGGCACATAAGCCTTCCAACTTGAAATTTCGCCTTTACGGCTTTGTCTCGTGCTAATTGAGACGTGTAATGCCTGCTGTATTGCTTGATAGGTAGTTTCCGTATCGAGATTGAGTAGTGCACAAACGCCTGCAGCTTGTGCAGGACAAAGATGAGCAACGTGGTCTATTTTGTGTTCGTGAAGGCAGATCGCTTTTACCAAATTAACATGTACTTCATAGGCTGCCACAATTCCACGCAAAACATCTTTTCCGGACTTGCCCAATTGTTGCGCAACGGCTATAACTGCCGGAATGCTATCCCCTGGGTGAGAGTAGTCTGCAGCTAGAAAAGTATCGTGATAATCAAGTTCTCTAACAGCCACACAATTTGCCCATGCAGCCCATTCAGCGTGCACTTTAAAATCTTCGGGCATTCCGAAGACATTGGCTCCTTTGTCTGACCTTTGATGCGCGAGAGCTTGGCTTCGAGCGTTTACGACTGGCGTTCGGTTTACGGAAGCTATGGCAACCGAGGCATTATCAATGATGCGGTTTATGACCATATCCTCCACCTCAGCACTGATGTCGACATCATCAGTCACCATCTTAGCTAGTTTGTAGGCTAATTGCTCTTCTTTTGGAAGATTTGCTTTTGAAGGATATACTTTTACGCTGTGAATTTTCATTTAGTAGGTGGGTTTTTTCCATCAGTTTTTGGAGGCGCAAAGGTAATGATTCGATGAAATTTTTGTCACCTTGGGTTCAATGAAAAAGCCGGGTAAAACCCGGCTTTCATGAATTCATTATGTCAATGGAGCTTATCTCATCTTGGATAATTTCTCTCGATGCATTTCTCCATTAAGGTCTACCCATTCAATCAAATACATTCCGACAGGTTGTCCTGTTAAATCAATTTGGGTTCGATTTCCATTTACAGTCACCTCTTCAATAAGCTGTCCTGAGATGCTAAATACTCTTAGGGTAGAAACGTAAGAGTCTTTCGAATTGAATTCTACTATTCCCGTTGTTGGGTTTGGGTAGATGCTGAAATCGCCATCTGTTGAAGCGATTGAGCCGGCAACTTCATTGCTCGCAGAACATTCATTTCCTTCATATATTCGGACATTCCTGAAGAAAGAATTATTTCCCGGTGAGCCATTGACGTTTACGGAAAGAATAACCAAATCCAGACCGTTTCCTGTGTAATAGTCTCCCACTTCAATCACATAGGTTAACCAATTCGAGCCAAAGTAATAATCGAAATTATTTATGGCCTCCGGACTATTGAAAGTTCCATAGAGCTTAAAGAGTCTTTCCAAGGATAATCCGGCATTGTTATCAAAACCAATAGCATGAGCAGAACCCTGGTCAGTACTTTTAAATTCAAAGGCAAGTCTGGTATTGGCTGTTACGTCGTAGTTTACATCAACCAACTTCAAAGAATTGTCTTCAAGTAAAATTTCCGTTCCTCCACTTTGGATGGTAAAAGTTCCTTCATCTCGTGGTGGAAGGTAGGAGTTGAGCGTGAGGTTATTAAAGTTGAGAAAATCACATGGACCAGCGGGGGCATCAATACAAAATGCAGTGGTTTCGCTTGAATTAAATTCTCCTCCTGAGACCAAAATATTCCCTTCGGCATCTTCGAGCGTGTAGCTTCCATTACCAAAACCGCAACAAATCCCATCTCCAAAAGAATCGTCGATTGTGAAGTCATAGCAACCAACAGGAACACAGAGGGTCTCAACAAAGGTGGTGAACTGAGAAGTGTATGGTCCTCCGGAGGCCAAAGTGGTGTTTCCTTCTGTCAACTCCCAAGTAGTTTCACCAGGATATTGGTCAGTGTTGATGGTAAGTATCAGAGTTTCTTGTTCACAAGTGACAGGGGGCTCAGTGGAACAAGTTGCTTCCAAGCAACTTCGTGAGTTAATGTAGTTAGTCATTCTTGTGGTTGGCTGAGGACCAAAACCCAAGTTGAAATTTACACCTGTGCTCAGCAAATGGCAATAGCTCATAATAGTACCACCATTTGATGGGATTGATGCATTACATCCTTCTGAAAAACCAGCTTGAAATCCGCATCCATCTATTGCCGTGTTGTTATTATTCCACGAACATGCATGTGTGTGAGGCGAAGATAGATTGTGGCCTATTTCGTGGGCGCAAACATTCACATCCCAAGAGTATGATGGAATGTTAAAGAAAAAGCCAAAGATTCCCGAAACACTCACCCCAAAGGTTGAAGAACAAAGACCTGATAAGTATGCTATACCTCCGCCATCCGTTCCGGTCACGAGTTGCGTCAAATCAGCGTTTGGAGAAGTATTACTCATTTGTCCGAGTCTGTTACCCAAACTTCCTGAATAAGGGCTGTTTGTCCAAGCAAATATTTCAGACACGGCAATGTCGATGTCGTCATTGGCAAAAAGCGCAACAATTTGATTGAATAAAGAAGATATGTAGTTCGTCGCACCAGACGTACCACCAAAATCAACGACTAAATCGTCGTCAATCTCGATTCTCATCCGCACGCACTGAGCAGTCTTTTGGGTGCCCAACGAAGTCTCTTTATAGTCGGTATCATGGTCATCTGAATCAATTGCCTCACAGGTAAATGTCTCATCCAAAAGAAGGGCGTCATCTTCATACCAGATGTGAGCCCCTGTTTTAGAGTCTCCTAGTTTTCCCAGCACGAATGTTTGGTTGTCATAAGACACTAGACCACTTATTTCATCTTCGAAAAAAGTAAGTGCCACCAAAGAATGCTCTTCATTTCCAACAACGCCTCTGTAGAAGGATGCCTTTGGCAGAGGGAGATTTCCTTCCGGTTCAACATCAGACATAATTCTGATATCTGAGGTGAAAATATCTTGTTGGTATAATTTTAGTTCCAATGATTCATCCCCCAAGGGCAACTCCAATCTGATAAAATCAGCAACACCTTGGCTGAGACTTTTTGCCGTTGATTGATTCAAGTAAAGAACCTTCCCTTCAAGGAGTTTTCCTTCCTCAATATCCAACTCACTCTCCTCGCTCAGATCCTTTGTTTCTTCAATTTGAAAAGGCTGAATCGTGGAGAATTCTACTCCGTTCTTTTCGAATTTTTCAACATTCTTTTTGATCGCGTCTTGAGCGTACACTGACGCCGAAACAAAGACTGCCAAAATGACCAAAACTGATAAACGCACTACTCTCATAGAATACTCAATTTTCCCTCATTAGTTGGGGAGGTTTTTAATTTGGTTTAATTGGTTGAGATTCAGGTTAACTCGCGGTATCGATCCACACATATCATATGCTATCGAAATAGCGGTTGTGAAAATAAGTTAAATCTTCGAAAATGGCAATACGAGCAAAACCTTTTTCCTCTGAGCATTAACAAGATATTCTCAAAAATTGTTTTCTCAGATACAGTCGGGAATTGGTCTTTGTTTATTCTGATTTTTTCTGAAAGAAATAGCCCTGACTGGGCTGATTTATCTGAAGGAAAGCCGTATTTTTGTTATGCAAAGCCGACTGATCATGATTGAGATAAAAAAAGCCTTTCAAGACCTTTCCAGTGAAGAATTCAGTCAGCTGCTTGATGCCCCTGTTTGGATTTCACTGATGGCTGCCTATGCGGGTGATGGTGTAGTCAGCGAAGACGAAAAAGCCGAGGCTGTGCGCCTGGTTCATTTGCGACGTTATACTGCTCCGTTTGCTCTTCGGGAGTTTTATGCTCTTGTCGATTCGCAATTCGAGCAGCGCTTTTACATTTTGAATTTGAGATTGCCTTCCGGACTTGAAGACAAAGAGTTGTATTTAAAGCAACAAATCAAGAGGGTTCACGACATTATGAAAAAGCTTGACCCCGATGTGATTTCAGATTTGGAACAGAGTCTCAAGAGTTTTTACGAACATGTATTTAGTTCGCACAAGAGTTTTTTCCAGTATTTCGCCCTTCCCGTTATCACTGGAAATCTTGATAGAACTGCGGGCCATTTCAAATTCAGCGACTAAAGCAAGTAGTCTCAGCGAAGTGATTCCACATCTCTGATGAGGATCTTACCCCGCTCTGTATATATTTGATCTTCCGATTTTAGTTGGTTTAATACTTCACTGACTGTTTGTCGAGAAGTGGCAGTGAGTTTTGCGATATCGGAATGCGTCAGTTTTGTTCTGATGAGGACTTCGTGACCGATTGGTTTACCTTTCCATGCTGCGGCATCTTTCAGAAATTCGACAATTCTTGTTCTTGCATCTCGAAAGGCCAACAACTCAATTTTTCGTTCTAGCTTTTGCAATCTCAACCCCATCCATTTCATTATTCTGAGGCTCATGTCACTGTCGTTTAACATCAGATTTCTAATGTCGTCGATGCTCAACATGCAAATTTTGGTGTCGTTTTCCATGGCTTCGGCAAATTCATTTCTTTTTTCCTCTCCTGCCAAAGCCATTTCACCAAATACTTCTCCTTCACCCAAGATTGCCTTCGTGACTTCTTTGCCATCTTTCAGGTACTTTCCTATACGAACTCTTCCCTGGACGATAACATGTAGGAACTTGGCTTCTTCTTCAGGTAAGTAGATGATTTCCGAAGACTTAAATGCCCGAGGTTTTTGAATCGATTCATTCGATTTTGATTTAATCGGACAGAGCTTTCCGAAAAGATCTACTCCTTCCAGGTACCAAAGCTTTTGCGTGTTCATTTTCGTTCTATTGGCCGTTCAAAAATAGGACTTGATTCGAAATTGCCTATTCCGTTTCCATGATTCTACAATTGAATCTTGCCTATTCTCCCCTTTGACTTTTTTCTTTTTTGCGCATAAATGGTTTGCAAATAAAATTAGTATGTTTTGTATCTTAGCGAAACAAAATTGCGCTAATGTTATTAAGTCAGAATATCCGCTACTTACGTAAAACCATTGGCCTTACCCAGGCTGAACTGGCTGAACGTTTAGGTGTTAACCGTCCGGTTATCGGGGCATATGAAGAGGGGAGAGCTGAGCCGAGACTTCAAACCCTTAAAATCATGGCTCATTTTTTTAAGGTGAGTATAGACGATTTACTCGACAAAGATCTTTCCACCGGAGAGAGTCTTGCCGATCCTTCGGGAAAATCGCTACGCATTTTAACCATTCCCGTTGATGAAAAAGAGGGAAAGGAACGCGCCACTTTGGTTCCCGTTAAGGCGGCGGCCGGATATCTTGCAGGCTTTGGCGACATGGAGTTTGTAAGCTCCTTACCTAAATTTTCAATGCCTTTTCCAGATTTGCCATCTGATAGAACCTATCGGGTATTTCAAATTGAAGGTGAAAGCATGCTTCCAGTCCCTCCTAAGTCATACGTGATTTCGGAATATGTCCAGGATTGGACCGATCTTAAAACAGATGAGCGATACATTCTGCTTACAAAAGATGAAGGGGTTGTTTTTAAAAGGGTTCGGATTCATCCTCATAGGCGCAGTTATGAGTTAATTTCTGATAACCCTGAATTCAAACCTTATTTCATCAAGCAGTCACAAGTTCTAGAGGTTTGGAAAGTACGGGGAATGATCAGTTTTGATTTGGATTCTCTGCGATTCGTTTCCCCCTCAATGAAAGAAGTTCTTGAAGCCATTGAAAGAATTGAAAAGAAGCTTTAAGAACCATGCCAACGATCAGCCACCTCGACTTAGATACATTCTTTGTTTCTGTAGAACGCCTCATGGATAGCAGGCTAAATGGTCGTCCTGTTTTGATAGGTGGAATAACTGATCGCGGGGTAGTTGCTTCCTGCAGTTATGAAGCAAGGGCTTTTGGTGTTCACTCAGCCATGCCCATGCGGATGGCGCGAGAGCTTTGCCCTGAAGCAGTTGTAATCAGAGGTAACTCGGCAAATTATTCCAAGTACTCTCACATGGTAACCGATATTATCCGTGAGAGAGTTCCCATTTTTGAAAAGACCTCCATCGATGAGTTTTATGTCGACCTTACGGGTACGGACAAGTTCTTTGGCTGCTTGAAATTGGCTTCGGAGTTAAGGCATACTATCATAAAAGAAACAGGCTTACCCATTTCATTTGGGCTGGCAGCCAACAAAACGGTATCAAAGATCGCAACGGGTCAGGCTAAGCCGAATAACGAGCTCCATATTCCACACGGAACCGAAAAGCCTTTCTTGGCTCCGCTCTCGGTAAGAAAAATTCCAATGGTAGGGGTTAAGACATACCAAACGCTTCGCAATCTTGGGGTAAGCAAAATCAAAACCGTTCAAGAAATGCCTTGTGATATGATGGGGCGCGTTCTCGGAAAACATGGAGAGGTTATTTGGAAAAAGGCAAATGGAATTGATTCGTCTCCCGTTGTACCTTACAGCGAGAGAAAAAGTATTTCTACCGAACGAACTTTTGACCGGGATACAACCGACGTGGAGCGCCTTCGAGGTATTTTGGTCGCGATGGCCGAAAACTTAGCCTTTCAGCTTAGGAGAGGACAAAAATTGACTGCTTGTGTTACGGTTAAGATGAGGTACAGTGATTTTGATACCCGCACTATGCAGGTTAGAATACCCTACACTTCTGCTGATCATGTGATTATTCCCAAGGTGAAAGAGTTATTTGAGAAGTTGTACAATCGCCGTTTGTTAGTGAGATTGGTGGGTGTTCGTTTCAGTCATTTGGTGAATGGAGGACATCAAGTTGATCTCTTCGATGATACGGAGGAGATGATCAATCTTTATCAGGCAATGGATAAAATGCGTCATCGCTATGGTGATAGAGCTGTGATACGCGCCTCTGGGATGGGAGCGAGGACCATCGGTAGAGCTAATCCTTTTAGTGGAGAACCTCCTCCGCTATTAGCTAACAGAAGGCAGTAAACTATACTTGTTTTAAAACATTCCTATAATGAGCAACATATGCTTTGGCAACCGCCGAATAGGAGAAACGTTCCGCAATGCCTATTGAAACTGAATCATTGGTGTAAAAATCTTTGTTATCAATAAAGGAAATAAAAGCGCCTCTCAGTTGATCTGTATCTCCAGGTGAGACAAGAATTCCTTTCCCATCAGTTACAAGATTCGGGATATCACCAACAGAAGATGCAATAACAGGTAACCCCATAGCTAATGATTCAAGAATGACACAGGGTTGATTTTCTGTATTTGAAAAGAGAACCAAGGCATCAGCCTTGACCATTTCATCTGCAATTTCAGCAGGCTGCATCGGCCCTTTGAAATCGACTTCATCCTCCAAACCAAGTTCTACAACACGGTGATTGGCAAATGTCGAATCACCATCCGTAACAATGGTGAAACTGAACCCTTCCCCACTCTCCTTAAGTTTCGCAAAAGCCTCAAGAGTTCCTGAAATATTCTTGTATTTCTCATCCAAAGTAGAAACATGCAAGAACCGAATGGTCGAATCTAATGCATCTTTATCAGATACCGATCTCTCGAAAAACTCGTCTTTCACGACATTTGGGACAAGTTCTAAGGTCATCGATGGAAGCTCCGATTGAATGGAACTAGCCAAATTTTCCGAAACGGGAAATCCCATTTTAGCAGTGTTACTCCTCTCCATGATCCATCGCCATTTCAAAGGATTGATCTTTGGCCTAAATCTTCGATGAAATCCTGACCAATGCTCGGTAAAAACCCAAGGAATATTAAGTCTCTTCGCCACAGAAGCAAACAACGGAGCCATTGGATACAAAACATGAGCGTGGAGAATATCAAATTCAATTTTCGACTTTTCAATCGCCGCCAGAATAGCTTTCTTTTTCCCTCTGTACTTAGACAATGGGTTACCTGATTCAGGCAAGTAAAGAATCACTTCGGTGAGATTTCCCGATTGCTTGACTTCCTTGCGAATGGATTCTTCCTTTTCGTCTTCAACCGTATGAAAGACCCAGACTTTTACTTCTCTGGATATAGCTTCACAATGACGTCGTACGAAGTTTCCGATGAACGGATCCTTTTCCGTGGGATACCATGAGGAGAGAACAAGGACATTTAAATCACTCACAGTTCAAAAGTACATCAATCAGCAAGAGAAATTCCTTATTGAACCACCAGCTTTTTCACGACCCTTTGCTCACCCTGATTGATCTCGACCAAATAGAAACCTACGGGTAATTCTCCAACAGAAAATTGGACATTGGATTCATTTGTTCTAAACTGTAAGATGGGCTTACCCGAAATATTCAATATTCTGACCTCTTTCGTGAATGTATTTCCACTATAAAGATTTACCACGTCTTTCGTTGGATTCGGATAGAGCTCATAGTCGGTTTCCACATCTGCATTAACCCATACTGCAATTATCGGATAGGTTTTCATAAAACCATCAAAATCAGTTTGGGAAAGTCGATAATAGGACAAACCAGACCAGGGATGCTGGTCTAAGAGCTGATAACTCAATTGAACCGAAGAGTTCCCCGCGCCATTGACGTAACCAACACGCTCAAAATTCTCACCATCCAAACTGCGTTCAATTGTGAAATAGTCGTTGTTGATTTCTGAAGAGGTTTCCCATTTGAGGACAACTGATTGATCTTGGGCTGCCGCTTCAAACGAAAGCAGCTCAATAGGTAGAGGATTGTTTGCAGATCCTGAACCAATCGTGAAGGGACTAAAATCCGTAATTGGATTTAAAGAGGTAAAAGTACCTGAAATCGTGTCTCCGATATGACCGGAGTAGCCATGATCTCTCCAAGTTGATCCATCCCATCGGGCAACTCTTAATTCTGATGGATCTGACGTTCCGCAACTTCTTACATATTCATACGATAAGGAAACGTTTACCGCAGAGCTCCCAACTTCACGATCTAGAATCCAGTATTCACATGAACTAAGAGTTACAAGCGTAGTATCGCGTATTTCGGTATCATACCCAGCATCTGTTGGTGAACCGATATAATAAGATGCAACAAATTCATCGGTAGAACTGCTTGGAGCCGAGATTGA
>CAZWQX010000024.1:12710-35120 GCA_964635965.1 uncultured Cryomorphaceae bacterium | reverse complement strand
AGCAACAACAACAAAACTGTAAATCTCATTATTTCTGTTGTGCTGTAATACAAGCGGTTCTTGGATGGGACCTTCAGCTTTTCAGGTGAATTGCTTTCCAAGAATTCCAAAATCTTTTGTGTTTGAATCGAAGATGAAACCCCGTTCGAGCGGGTAACAATACCCTTTAATTCTCCATACCGGGATAATAATGGTGCTCCTTTTGCTACTTCCTTGCCTGAGATGTGAATAAAATCTTCGCTTGCCATGCCCGGCGAGACTTGCTCATAAAGCAAATAGTCATCCTTATATCCCATTGAAACCAACTCCTCGCCAACCTGAGCTTTATTCTGCGAAAGTCTGAACGGAACATTCGTGTACAGGACGGAATCAATCTTTAATAAAGCTATTCCCAAGTCATAATCTACAGAAACTACTTTGGCATATCCCGATTGTGAATCATGGTTTTTGGTTTCGATCAAATCATTAATTCGAAGATGTTCTGCCGATGTAAGGGCATAACCGTCGTTCGTGATTATCACACCACTTTGCTCAATCCACTCAATTTCCTGAACTACTGCTGTTGTATCGACGGCAATTGTGTCCTGGTTTACTGTAGAAATTGTACTTTCTTCAGGTGCATAGAAGGTTACACTGTTTATCAGGACCGTAGTAACGGATGAAATGAGAAGTGTAAGTACAGAAACGAGCAACACTACAGACTTCGTTTTCATAGCTCGTGTTTTAGGTTTAGATTCAATTTCTTCAAGAACCACATTGTCGCTTGGCAACAACCGCTCCTTAAAATCTCGCAATGTTTCGTTTCGCTTTCCTGCCGCGACATGGTTCTTGATTGTCGCCGTGGTCCTTGAAAGGATTGCCAGACACACTTCCGAACCCTGTTCTGTGGGCTTTTCTGAGTTCTTCGAATCGAGAATGTATTGAAGGCAGCTATTGAACAATTCAAGGGAGTCGTCAAACGATTTCTTCTCCGTTTTCTCAGTTAGCTTTTTCAAACAACTGCTTAAACGCTGCATTGTGCGTTCTTTTGAAAATAATCCGAAACGTCCTCCAACCAAACCAGGGTCCTCATCTCTTCCTACTATCTCCAGAACCAAGGTCCTGCACGGCTCCCCTATTTCAGCTAATCGTTGCGAAACCTCACCACTTCGTTCGGTCATCAAGTCAATTTCGTGAAATGTATCATCCAACTCGAAAAACTCTTGTCTGTGTCGAATGAGATTGAAATCAACATTGCGCTTGGCTAGTTTTTTTAGCCACAAAATTCTTGAAAAGGAATAGATAAGGGTCTGGTATTTATCCATGTAACCACTCCCTTTCAGTTCTACTGAAACGGTGTAGTAGCGAAAAGCCTCGACAAAGATGTCTCTCGCCTCGGAAAGAGTCCCTTTATTCTCCAAAACAAATTGAGCAACAGGGATATACGACTCCTTGAATTGAAACTCAAGTGTTTGCCAATCTCCATCCGTAAAGGTATACCACGAATCGATCTTCATAGAAATCGTTTTCCTCGCAGAAGGAATTAATCTTTTCGTATACGACTGAACGACAGGGAAGTTTCACTTGACATACACCGGGCAACGGAGCGAACCTTCGTCGGTAATAATCGTTTAGGTCATACAAGGCTGTTTAACCTGTTTTAACAGGGATGCAGCAACCATTTAGCGGTGCTAAAGCGTTATCTTTAAAGTTTGAAAGAAGGAATTACATGAATAAAAGAATCATCACACTATTGGTGATGGCCATAGGTCTCACTTCAGTTCTTTGTGCTCAGGATAAAGAAAAGGCCGATTTTAGAACTTCGGCCGAAAAAATCACAGCTTTACTTTATCACCTGGAAAACAGCTATGTAGACAGTATTCAATTGGAAGATGTTGTTGACGATGCAATCAGGGATGTTCTCAGTGAGTTGGATCCCCATAGTGTATATATTCCTGCCAAAGACGTTGAAAGGGCCAATGAAGGTCTTGAAGGTAATTTTGAAGGTATTGGAATACAATTCAACATTCTAAGAGATACGATCACAGTTATTTCACCTATTCCCGGAGGCCCCAGTTATTCTCTGGGAATCATGGCGGGAGATAAGATTGTCAGCATTGACGGCGAGAATGTAGCAGGTACTGGCATTACTAATTCTGATGTAACTTCCAGCCTAAGAGGGGCTAAAGGAACAGAGGTTACAGTGGGAGTCAGAAGGCGTGGACAAACCAAAGTATTGATTTTCGATATCGTACGAGATGAAATCCCACTTTACAGTTTGGACGCATCCTACATGGCCACGGATAAAATAGGCTACATCAAGATCAATCGGTTTTCGAAAACCACGATGGAGGAATTTCATGCGGCAATCGGCTCTCTCAAAGAACAAGGAATGGAAGACCTTATATTGGATCTTCAAGGCAATGGCGGCGGTTTATTGGAAACGAGTAAGCAGTTGGCTGACGAGTTTCTTGACGCTAACAAACTGATCGTTTACACTGAGGGAAGAAGCTACCCCCGAAGAGAAATGATTGCGACGGCTAAGGGAGATTTTGAAGATGGTCGTTTGATTGTTCTCACCAACGAAGGATCTGCAAGTGCTTCAGAAATTGTCTCAGGGGCTATTCAAGACTGGGATCGTGGATTGATTGTAGGAAGAAGAACATTTGGAAAAGGACTTGTTCAACGTCCCATCCCACTTCCCGATGGCAGTTACGTGCGTCTTACCACCCAAAAGTACTATACACCCAGCGGAAGATGTATACAGAAACCATACGATGAGGGACTAGAAGCGTATTATAAAGAAAAATATGAGCGATATGAAAGTGGTGAAATGTGGTCTTTAGACAGTTTGGATTTCCCTGATTCATTGAAATATTTTACTGACAATAAAAGAGTTGTTTATGGTGGGGGTGGAATTTTACCCGATGTGTTTGTGCCTTTGGATACAACGGGATCCTCTGATCTGAATAATGATCTGATACGGCTGGGTATCATGAATTCGTTTGCTATTACATACACAAACAGGAACCGAAAAAAATTGATGAAGACCCACTCAACGGTTGAAGAGTATATTGCGAACTACGACGTTTCTGAAATTATTCCCGATCTAAAGGAATATGCACTTGAAGAGGACAACGAACTTGACTGGAATGAAGAGGACTTCGATCGTTCAAAAGACATGATTGAAGGACGCCTCAAAGCTTTGATAGCAAGAAATCTTTGGGATTTCAGCGCCTACTACCAAGTTTTTAATCCGTACTGGGGTACTTACAATAAGGCGCTGGAATTGTTGCAGCAAGGAGATTATGAGGAATTCAATCTTGCCCAAAACCGTTTTTAGAACCTCATCGTTCGGAATCCGTAGAGGTATTTTATAATTTTGCATGTCAAATTAAAAAAGCAAGACCAAATGAGCGAAAGCATTAAAACCGGACTACTTGTATTCATCGCTGCTCTATTAGTAGTTAATACTGTGATTCTGGTGACCGACGACGGTCCTTCTTACGCCGATCCATCTTCTGCTCGAAGTAACTTCGAAAGAACGGCGGCAGTTTCAACTCCCCAGAAGAGTACTGATGCCAGTAAAAAGGCACAGATTGAGAAAAAAACGCAAGAAGTTGTTGACCCATTCAAAACAACAGCCTCAATCAATGAACCGGCAGGACCTGTTACAAGCATCAAATTTGTTGAAACAGATCACGATTTCGGAACGATTTCTCAAGACTCTGAAAACACAAAGATTTTTAGTTTCACCAATACGGGAACTGAACCACTGATTATTGAAAACGCAAAGGGTTCTTGCGGCTGTACGGTGCCTGAATATCCAAAAGAGCCAATCCCTCCGGGAGAAGCAGGAGAAATAAAGGTTGTTTACAAACCTGGAAAGCAAAAGAACCAGCAGACCAAAAACGTTACTATTACAGCGAATACCGTTCCGGACAAATCTGTTCTTACAATTAGAGCAAACGTGCTGGAAGCGACGATGTAATTAAAACATCTTCATCAAAAAAAGCCTCGCTAATTGCGGGGCTTTTTTTTATGCCAAAAGCGCATCAATTCTCTTCGCCAGATTGAGATCCATTTCGGTGACGATATTTCCCGCATCATGCGTGCTGAGTCGGATTTCGACGCGATTGTAAACGTTAAACCACTCGGGATGGTGACCCGCTTTTTCAGCCTCAATGGCCACCCTGGTCATAAACGAAAATGCCTCGGAGAAATCCTTGAATAAGAATTCCTTGACTAGTTGATTATTCTCTTCTCTCCAGTCGCTCATTTGGTCATCAATTTAGTTCTCGGTTTCTACAGGAATAGGAATGTCGTTCACCTCCTTTGGAGTCTTTTCGGGGTAGACCAAGTTCATTTCTTCCACCAGATGGCCGGCTCCTGCAAATTTGTCAACGATAAATAAGATGTACTTGGCATCGACCATGATATTGCGACAAATCTCTGAATTGAACATGATATCGCTCATGGTGCTCTCCCAGGTTCTATCAAAGTTTAACCCAACCAACTGTCCTCTGTCATTCAAGGCAGGGCTACCCGAGTTTCCTCCTGTGGTATGATTTGAACCTAAAAAACAAACGCGCATTTCGCCATTGGTTGCATAGGGTCCATAGTCTTGTTCATGGTAGAGTTCTAAAAGTTTTTCGGGTACATCAAATTCCTTGTCTCCGGGAACGTATTTGTAAAAAATCCCTTCAAGAGTGGTGTAAGGTGTATAGCCCATTCCATCTTGTGGCTGGGATCCTTCCATTTTACCGTAGGTAAGACGCATCGTACTATTCGCATCAGGCCAATAATCTTCATCGGGGAATAGTTCCATGGTAAGGCGAAGGTATTCTTTCATCAACATGCCCTCATTCTCTTGGAATTCCGCATATCCTGATCGAACCTTACCTAAGTAATTATCGAGAAGCTCGCTCGCAATGATGTAGATCGGATCATCCGCTAATTCTTTTGCTACTTTTTTACCAGACTTTTTCAATAGTTCTGATAGTTCTTCTTGATTATCGAAAATGGACTCTTCGTAAATTAATTGGACCTGATTCTTCTCTTTAACTGAGGCTTCCATTTTGGAGTAAAGGAGTGTCTCCTTCGTCATGATGGAAGGACATCCTGCAATAAACAATGGGGCCTGAACCCGAAAAATCGCCTCGTCAATTTCGGGATTATAGTTCTTGTAAAATCCTTCCATTGTTCCATTCAATTTTTCCAGTTCTTCAGACCAAAGACCATTTGCTTCAAGGCTGTCGTAGTTCTCAATTACATTCTTAAAATTCATTGAGAAGCGCAGGGCCTCAGGGCCGTAATAGTAAAACTCAATGAGGTAGTCCCTTGAAAGCTGGTAGTCTCTGCTATTTGAGTAAAGTTCTTCAAGGTTAGCCAAAAGGCCTTGATTCTTTGGAGCTGCCGGGGATTCTGCGAGTCTAGCTGCGAACTCCGCTTCTTTTTCTCTCTTCATTTCTAAAGCGCGGTAACGCTCCAGCCCCATGTTCTGACCAATCCACTTTTTGTATGCATTGCTTATTCTGGATTGCTTAGCCGCATATTTGATTCTATCGGCATCAGAACTTTCCATTGCCCGATCGATGACGGCGAGACTAGCTTCGCGCATGTCTATTCTTGAAGGGTTTTGGACATTGATCACATAGTCAACGGCATAGCTGGACAGGTACTGAAAAGTCCTTCCTGGAAAACCGAAAACCATTGTAAAATCACCTGGCTCCAGACCGCTCATATCAATTTCCAAGCTTTGCTTCGGTGTATATGGAACATTTGTCTCAGCATACTCTGCAGGTTGATTATTGGCATCCGCATAAATTCGGAAAAGCGAAAAGTCGCCCGTGTGTCTGGGCCATTCCCAATTATCTGTATCTCCACCAAATTTCCCAATTGAGGATGGTGGGGCTCCAACCAATCTCACATCGGTGAAAGTTTCCGTCACGATCAGATAATAGGCATTACCATAAAAGAAAGGTTTTACCTGGGCGCGGTAAGAGGTACCTGCAGTTGCTTCCTCTTCGATTAGCTTCACCTGTTCGGTCAAAGCAGCGGCCTGCTGGTTGTCAGGAAGATTCATTACCGCTTTATTAATCCTTTCGGTAACATCTTCAATTCGAACAACAAAAGTTGCCGTTAAACCCGGATTTGCGAGCTCTTCGTCTCTGTTCATTGCCCAAAATCCATTCTTCAAATAGTCATTTTCCAACGAAGAGTGGTACTGAATTTGCCCATAGCCACAGTGATGATTGGTAAGTAAGAGGCCTTGATCCGAAATAATCTCACCTGTACAACCTCCCCCGAAAAGCACAATGGCATCTTTCAGGCTGCTCTGATTGATGGAATATATCTCTTCAGCGGTTAATTTGAGGCCCGCATCATGCATATCATCAATCACAAGTTTTGCCAGCGTATTTGGCATCCACATACCCTCATGAGCAACGGACGAATTGAAAATGAAAACTGTAAAAAGAACACTCAGTAAGGATAATCTCATTTTTGTTTTTGTTTGAGTCTTTTTGGTCTGAAAAGAAAATACCAGACCCCATATAGAAAGCCGGCCCCCAAAAATATGGGTAGAACATGAAATTCGGGCTCAACATCTTCATTTTTTGGATTAATAGTATCCGCTACATAGCCGATAAAGGGTGCCAAAATCATCATGAAACCCAAGAATAAGAATATATAATCAAAGGCCGAATCCATAACCATAGCCGTTTTGTAAATGGGAGATTTGACAAACTCTTCATACCTCATATCGGCGTGAGTCTTGGCTCTTTGTCTGGCATTGAACGGTTTGGCTTGTTTCGGATTTCTTCCTTTTTGCTTGTCTTGGTAACGCTTTATTGCATCTCTCACCATTTCATCGCGCTTCATCAAAACTTCGTAGGCTTCATTGATGGCAATGAATTGTTCGCGGGTCTCTCTCGTCCCACTTCTGTCAGGGTGGTACTTCTTGGCCAAGCGTCTGTATGCTGTTTTTATATCAGCATCACTGGCGTTTGGACCCAATTCCAAGACCTGGTAATATTTATCGAAAAACCTCAAAGTGGAAAGTTAAGAAATCGATCTTGCTCAAAAGTTATAGCGAACCCCTTAGGTGGAAATTTGTATTTTCAGCATCAACGAAAAAAATGAAACGCGCCCTACTCGCCACGTTCTTCCTACTATTCTCTGCGGGGCTGTTCGCCCAATATCGATTCATTGAAAACAAAGGACAATGGCCGGATAACGTAAATTTCCGCGCCGAAATTGCCGGAGGATACTTCTATGCCGAAAATGGGGCTTTGCTTTTTGATTTTTACGACTCTGAAACGGTATCGTCTGTTTTTGGCTCGCATAGAGGAATAGAGCCGATTCCTGTTCCCGACAAATTGAAGTGCCATGCCTACAAAATGACCTTGGCCGGAGCGAATGCACTCTGCGTTGAAGGTCAAAAACCTTTCAAAACTTTCTACTCCTTCTACACCAGAGGTAAAGTTGGTAAAGGGGCACTTGCATTCGAGGAAATCCGGTACCCTGGTATATATGAAGGAATCGATTTAAAAATCTATTCCAGGAACAATCTCAAATACGACTTCATCGTAAAACCAAGCGGTGACCCATCGGAAATAACCATTGTTTATGAAGGGGTTAAACCCAGGTTGAATAACAAAGGAGAATTAGAGCTAAAAACTTCGCTGGGGAAAATTATAGAATCAGAGCCATTTGCTTATCAGGTTATTAACGACCAAGTAGAAAGAGTAGTTTGTTCGTACTCGGTAGAAGGTAGAGAGGTTTCTTTTGTTCTTGGAGACTACAACCCTGAATATGAACTGATCATTGATCCTGAGCTCGTTTTCAGCACTTATTCGGGTTCTTTCTCCGACAATTTTGGTTATTCCGCAACCTTTGATATTGACGGACACCTTTACTCAGGCAGCACGGCCTTTGGCACTCAGTACCCCGTTACGACCGGAGCTTATCAGGTAAATTGGGCAGGAGGAGTTGGCGCCGGAACAATTCCGGGTACAGATATCGCCATTTCCAAATTCAACCTTGAAGGGACGGACTTAGAATACAGTACCTACTTAGGCGGTAGTGGTGATGAACTGCCACACAGCTTGATTGCCGACAGCCTTGGCAATCTCTACATATTTGGCACTACAGGCTCTGCTGATTTTCCGGTTACGGATGGAGCATACCAAACCACCTTTCTGGGAGGAGCGCCTACCCTTCTTGGGGGCGTGGGAATCGATTACAACGAAGGTGCAGATATCATAGTGGCCGCGTTAAGTGCCAATGGTCAGGATTTGATAGCCTCCACCTATGTTGGCGGAACGGAAAATGACGGTACGAATACCTCCTTGGCTTTGAAATACAATTATGCCGACGAAGTTAGAGGAGAGATCGAAATAGACGTCAATGGAAATATCTTGGTAGGAAGTTGCACGGATAGTGATGACTTTCCGATTAGCACAAATGCACTACAAAACTCGAAAGGTGCCGGTCAAGACGGTGTGTTTTTCGTTTTGAACCCTGAGATGACAACGCTCCTGGCTTCAACTTTTATCGGTGGTGATGGGGATGATGCCGTATACTCGATCCATTACGAATCTGCGGAAGAGGTAACTCTGGGTGGAGGAACGGACTCAGAAGATTTGGCAGTCCCAGAAAACGCATACCAATCCGAATTTCAAGGTGGGCAATCCGACGGGTTTCTGCTCACTGTCAATGAACAAGCTACGGTCATTCAGTCGGGAACCTACTTGGGAACAAATCAGTATGATCAAATATATTTCGTGGAAAGAGATGCCCTCGGGGCGCCTCATGTTTTTGGTCAGACTGAATCAACGGGAACTGAACTTTTCATTAATGCCAACTACGGACAAGAAGGTAGAGGGATGTTTGTCAGTAAATTCAATGGAAACCTCGAATCGCTTATCTGGAGTACTACGTTCGGAAATAGTGTTGGAACTCCTCCGCTTTCACCGGTTGCATTTGCCGTGGATATCTGCAACAGGATTTACCTTTCTGGTTGGGGCGGCGCTGTAAACACGCAGGGAAACACGCTAAATTTAGAAGTAACCGATGACGCCCTTCAATCTTCAACAGATGGCAGTGATTTCTACTTCATGGTCCTTGATGGCGATGCAAATGGATTGACTTTTGCCTCCTTTTATGGAGGAAATCAAAGTGCTGAACACGTCGACGGTGGAACAAGCAGATTCGACCGAGGTGGAAAAATTTATCAAGCTGTTTGTGCAGGTTGCGGAAGCAATGATGACTTTCCCATAGCTCCTGCCAACGCTTTAAGTCCTACGAATAACAGCACCAACTGCAATCTGGGGGTAGCCAAAATCGACTTTGATCTCCCCCTGGTTTTGGCCGACTATGAAACGGATGACATTTGCCTTCCAGGTCCTGTGACCTTCATAAATACCAGCGAAACCTTTGCCGATGGAAACCCTACCTATCTATGGACCTTTCCAAATGGAGACGAGTTCACTACAGAAAACGTTGACTACCAGTTTAATTCGCCTGGAACTTATGAAGTGGAACTGATAATTAGCGATCCCCTCGCCTGTAATTTGTCCGACACAATAGTTCAAACTGTTAGCGTTTTCTCAGAACTTGAATTGGATGTTCCCTCCCAAGTCATAAATTGTGACACTTCGGTTTTTGAAATTGAAGCAAACACGAGTGGTACCGCCACTTTTTACACCTGGGCAGAGGATGTGAATTTCACCGATGTTATACTGGCGGGAGAAACGGACAGCGTGCTGACCTATTCGAGCATCGATCCAACGACGATCTATCTTGAAGTGGACAATGGCCTATGTACCGAGGTTCGGCCGATCTTTCTAGCTCCTCCAATTCTCGCAGAGCTTAGCATAGGTGATACGGTATTGTGCAACACGGATGTAGTGGAAGTTTCAGTCGAAATCCTCAATGACTGGGCAGAGGTAGATATTTTATGGATTCCCGAAACGGATGTAATTGAAGGTCAAGGTACAGAGACCGCTACATTTTTAATTCCTGAAGGGCTGGGGATCAGCGCAATAATTGAAAACGAATTTGGATGTCTGGCAGGCCCCAAAGCTACGATTGAAACATTTGACATTGCCCTTCTTGCACCTGATGACACCCTTTTATGTACCGATGAAGAATTAACTCTTACGGCAATTAGTTTTGGAACGGCGGAGGAATTCATTTGGAGCAACAACCCCGATTTCAGTGATCCCCTAAATCCTCCAACGGACAGTGTTATAACCATAACTCCCGGAGCCCTGGAACTTTATTACATATTAGTAAATAATAATGGGTGTGCCCTACAGGACACGGTAGCCGTTAGTCTGTTGGAAGCTGGAACTTCCATCTCTCCTGATCAATTCATCTGCCAGGGAGATACTGCATTGATTTTCGTTTCAAACGATTTCCCCGGAAGTAACTTATCACATGTATGGGAACCGGATGAGCTCATCTTATCGGGCCAAGGCACGTCGATTATCACTTCAATCATTGAAGAAACTACCACATTCTCGGTAGTCAGTACCACCGAAGATGGCTGTACCGTTGAGAATTCATCCACCATTCTGCCTTCTCCATTAGGGGGTGAAACAATAGATGCTACGGCGAATCCCGTGGCGATAGTTGTGGGAGAGAGCAGCCAGTTATCTGTTGTTCCGATAAACGAAGAATATTTCTATCAATGGGAACCGCCTGATTTTCTGGATAACCCATTTTTGAATAATCCGACCAGCACCCCTTCTGAAACAATTGAATATATCGTTACGATTATAGATGCCGATCCAAATGGCCTCTGTCAGAAAAGTGATACGGTAATCGTCCAAGTATTTGACTTTCTCTGTGGAACACCTAACATATTTGTCCCCAACGCTTTTACCCCCAATGGTGATGGAGAAAATGATGTGGTATTTGTCAGAGGTGGTGGTATAACGGACATAAAATTCTCAATTTTTAATCGCTGGGGAGAAGAGGTATTTTATACTGAAGACCAATCTGTTGGATGGGACGGAACATACAAAGGTGATCTTGCCGAACCAGCGGTATTTGTATACCATCTCGAGGCTGTTTGCGACGAGGGAGAAACGTTTTTCGGTAAAGGAAATATTACGCTAATCCGATGAGAGTTCTCCTGACTATAGCGTTCATTTCCTTCATAGGTCTAGCTAACGGACAAGATATTCACTTCTCGCAATTCTTTTTTTCACCTCAACTGTTAAGCCCTGCAGAAATCGGAAATTTTAATGCGGAGTATCGATTAAATGCCAATCAAAAAACGCAGTGGCGAGAAGTATCAAGACCTTATTCAACATTTGCCGTCATGGGAGATGGATCCTTCGATTTTTTACCAGAGGAAATCTCAGTCGGAGCGGTGATCATGAATGACAATGCAGGAGATTCGAGATTCAACACTTTCAGCTTTCTCCTGGGTGGAAGTTATCGTATTTCACTACCAAATGATAGCAGACATGAATTTATCGGAGGGCTGCAAACGGGATTAACTCAAATACGACTCAATTACGATGAACTATCCTTCAATAATCAATTCAACGGTGTAGTCTACGACCCGAATTTACCTACGGGTGAGAGCTTTGCCAGAAATGCTCGTTGGTATTTGAATTTGAACTTGGGAGTATCGTATCAATTCTTGTTCGACAAACGAAAGCAGTTCACCGTTGGATTTGCTGGTCACAATGTGACTTCTCCTGACCAATCATTCTTCAATGACACAGGAGTTAATCTTCCTTTTCGGAGCTCGGTCTACTTAACGGCCGACTGGAAAATAAGTGAAAAGCTCGATGCCCTCCCCGCTTTCAGATGGATGGATCAATCCACTTTTTCTGAAGTGATTTTTGGAGGTAGTATCAGATATCGATTGATTGATGAAGGAAGTTTATACCGTGCAGTCTTTGCCGGATATTATGGGCGTTTTGGAGACAGTGGAATTGCCATGCTTGGTGCCGAAATAGACGCTTGGCGCGTAGGAATTAGTTACGATATCAACGTCTCAGATCTGGAAGTAGCGAGCCGAAATCAAGGCGGTTTCGAGTTTAGTGTTCAATACCTATTCGGTCGACAGATAGCAACGGGTCCTCAACATAAATACTGTCCAATATTTTTATGAGAGCAATCCTAAGCCTGGTCTTTATCGTGTGCTGTCTCAGTTCTACCGGTCAATCTAAGCAGGACTGGGTGAACTTGGGTGATGATGCGATGACTCAAAATGATCCGTACGGAGCTCTTCGGTATTATCAGAAGGCGTTCGTTCAAGATAGCTCCAAAGGAACCTTAATATACCGCATGGCTGAGGCGTATCGTGGGGTTCAGAACTATCCGAAGGCGGTTTACTATTATGACAAACTCTATCGCAGAGATAGAGGAGTTCTATACAAAGATGTGGGGCAAAAGCTAGCTGAAATGCAAATGCAAGCAGGTGATTATAAGAATGCAAAGATTACTTGGAGAAGAGTAAGAAAAGATAACGAAGATGATCCAACAGGTTATGCATTTCTGAAGGCACAACAGGCGATGCGTTCTTGTGACCTGGCAGAGACTAAGCTCAACAAGCAGTCTGAAATTCTCGTCATTCCTTTTGATGGCAAAGTGAATACTGCTGATAGCGAATTAAGCGGAAAATGGGATTCTCATGGCAACTTTGATTTTCTCGGCCTTAGGGGTGAATATGATGAAGAAGGTAGGTTGGTATCAAATGAGTACCTGATTCAAGGTTACCAAATTGATAGTGAGAAGGATCAAATTCTTCCAATGGAAGAACCAATGATCAACAATGGGCAGTTTGGGTATGTAAGGCATAACCCAACAAGAGGTGAACTCATGGTGAGAGTTAATGAAGCAGGACAAAAGACGATCATTCTAAGAAAAGATGGTCAGGATTGGAATCAAATCCTCCCTCAATTCTCTGAAGATAGTGCGGATTACACCCATCCCGCTTTTGGGATCTATCAAGGTGAAAATGCTATCTATTTTTCTTCAAATCGTGAAGATGGTTATGGCCAATACGATATTTGGGTTTTGCCTGAAAAAGCTGATTCTTCCCCGATCAATCTAGGCAATGACATAAACACTCCAGGTAATGAGGTTACTCCGTTTTACCGAGAGGATTCGGAGTCACTGATATTCGCATCTGACTGGCATCATGGCTTGGGCGGATTTGACCTATTCCGTTCTGATTATTTCGAAGGTTCTTTCAGTTTTCCCGAGAACATGCTGCGTCCGATTAACAGCCAATACAATGATTTATACTACTCATTTGAATCAAGTATTAAAAAAGGTAGCATTACCTCGAATAGAGTGGTTCCAGATGCATTTGGAGGATGTTGCAATGACCTATACTTTTTCGAAGAAGTAGAAATTGAAGAGATGGACACTCTTCCCGTAATTTCCAATTTGGAAGAGCTTAATGAGTATCTGCCGGTTGTTCTGTACTTCCATAATGACGAGCCTGACCCGCGCACCCTGGCAACTACTACGAGAAAAACCTACCTTGATTCGTACCGTGATTATCTCAAGCTACTCCCCGACTATCGCGCTAACTATCGGAAAGGACTTGCTGATTCGGATGGTGATCAGGCAGAAGAGGCTATTGATGAATTCTTCATTGAAAAGGTAGATGGTGGAGTTGCTGACTTGGAACTTTTCTCAGTTCTCCTGCTTCGAGAGCTTGAAGAAGGGAGCAGAATCGAAATTACGGTAAAGGGATTTGCCAGCCCTTTAGCGGCAACGGAGTACAATGTCAATTTAACTCAACGAAGAATTGCTTCTCTTGAAAACCATCTGCGAGACTATGAAAGAGGGGTATTTAGAAAATACCTTGACGAAACTGCAGAAAATGGTTCCGTACTTCGAATTTCAAAAATTCCATTCGGGGAATACGTGGCCGATAGTTTCGTTAGTGATAATCCCAACGAGTCCGATGCTGTATATGGAATTGCCGCCGCTCGTGAAAGAAAGATCGAGATAGTGTCGGTAAGCAAACTAATAGAAGATACCGCATATGCAGATGTTCTATTTGACTCGGAAATCGTTGATTTAGGACTTATTTCTACCGATGACACATTGAGCTTTTCCTTCTCATTTGAGGTGTTGGGGAGCAATGAGTTTGAAATAGATTCGGTGATGGTTCCAAATTCAATCATCACATCAGTAGAACCGATTTTTTCTGAAGGATCTCACAAAATTCAAGGATATTTGATAGGACCTAACTTACCCGGCAAAAGGAATGAGCAGATCGTTCTTTTTGGAAATATTCCGGGAGATAAGAAAGAGTTGAATCTTACTTTTGAGGTAGGCGAATAAAATGAAGAAGTACACGATTTATGGAGAGGAATTCTTTCCGAAGTTTTCCTTCCCAATCAAAGGTAAATTCAAAAAAACGGATTTAATACCACTTGATCTTTCAGATCAGAATGATGAGTTGGACGAATCGATAACTAAATCCGTTAAGAGCTTTCAAGACCATATTTTCCGTAAAATCTCGAGTGCTCAAGCAAAGGGAGCATATGGAGGTTACGGTGAGAGGCGTTCTCTATATCGGCGCAGCCAGGTATTTCAAACGATCGAAAAATGGCGCAATGTTCACCTGGGTTTAGACATTTGGTTCCCTGCCGGAACTGCTGTTTGTGCGCCCATGCCCGGAAGGATTCATAGCTTTCAGAATAATTCTGAGAAAGGAGACTACGGTCCGACAATCATTCTGGAACATCATATCGGAAATGAGAAGATTTACTCGCTTTATGGACATCTCAGTTTGCGATCGCTGGAAGGCATTGAGATTGGGCAAATGATTCTACGAGGAGAGATTTTTGCACACTTAGGACACCCCGATGAAAACGTTGACTGGCCTCCGCATCTTCATTTTCAGTTGATCTACGATATCCAAAATAAAACAGGCGATTATCCCGGAGTTTGTCACGCAGACGAACGAGAATTCTACCTGAAAAACTGTCCGAACCCGTCTGATTTTTTTAACGGGTTTGATGGAATAATTGACTGATTACGAATGGCATTTTGCCTTGATTAGTAGCGCTTTTCCAAGATATCACTTATCTTGCTTGTTCATAATCGGGTCTCACCCATGGTTTTAGCATACGGTCATAGCGATTGGAAACGCGGAATAACGATGGCGTTTCTCTCACTTGTATTGCTTTGGGCTTGCACTGAAGTAGCAACCATAGAAGACGAATCTGTCGTTACCTATGACTCGGGATTTGTCTCTTCCGATTTATGGATTGACAACGCGAGAATAGCGATGGATCGTTCCCTTCAACTCAACGGCAAATCGCTTTACGCTCAGCTACCTCAAAGCGGTCAAACGCTGGAAATAGTGTTGGATGTAGATAATGAGATTAACCGAGTTGTTTTAATGAGTGAATCAAGCTCTCTGGAACAAATCTTCTTCTTTGAACAGAACCGAATAGCTTTTGCCCAGTCTCGGCTGGCAGGTAAATCTGTGATTTTATCCGCATTCGCTGATAACAAAGCTTACGCCCACGCATACAGTAACGGTACTGACCCCGAAAGCAGTACGATACGCGATTTAGAATTGAACGGAATCAAAATTTCGGGTATTCTATCGACGGCAATTACATATAGCACCAAGGAGAAGACAGCCGATTATGATTATCGGATAACCAAATCAAGATCTGACATCACCGATACCCTGATCAGTAAGATTGGTTACACCGCGATAGTTAATGTCAAAAAGGATGAAAAGATTAGAATTGACTTGGTTTCAGGTGAGCCACATGTCTATTTTACGCTTTCACCAAATGCCGGATCAAATATGGAACACAAATTTTGGCGTGGAACTGCTTCATTTACCGGAGACCTCCTGATAAGAGTCTTTTCCGCCGAAGAGATTCGCAATGGTGCCTTCAAATTGGTGGTAGAGCGATCTTAACCGCTAAATCCAAGATGCTTGGTTAAACCCTCAGGCAATTCGGGCAAGTCTTTCCTGGGCATCAAGAGTCCATTCAATTCGGCCAACTCGCTAAAAATGTAATGTTTATCCAAAGCTGCTTTCAGGTAACCTCTACCACTTGAATTTCCCGTTCCTACCCGAGTACCGATCATTCTGAACACCATATTCATATGACGTGTGCGCCAAGTCGCCATCAGCTCATCAATCTCAAGAAGAGAAACCATTAACTCATAGGGCAAATGAAGAAGAGGAAAGCCGCGATAGCAGGTAATAAACAAAGCCGACCGACAAGCTTTTGCCGACAATCGACGATTAGCATCTTCATCTCGGCCAAAAAGGATTCGATCAAATAAATCCAAATTCTTTTTCTCAATCTCCAAAAGTCCTGCGTCGTAGGCAGCTCTGTATCGCGACCAAAACGGGTGTTCTTCAATCGGGTTATTTCCTGCTGTAGGCCAAGCAGAAGGGTGCTCAAAGAAAGGCATTCTCTCAAGCCAGACATTTAGCAAATCCAGCAGACTTTTACTTTTTTCCGTATCCTTTACTTGATCGACATCTTCTTTTCTCAACTGGGAGATATAGTATTGTTTACCGTGGCGATTCTCGTATTTCAAACCCAATTTGGCCTCCAATTCCTTCCATTGAATGCTCTGAAAACCACTGGCGGGACGCAAAAGGTCCCTGAAATCCAAGAAATCTAAGGACGACATGGTTTCCATGATGTTGATCTGGTCCACCAGTAGCCTAAGAATCTCAATAATCCGTTTGTTCCGGTGAACGGCTATTTGGAGTGTTTGATCATTATCGTTGATGGACGGACTGGACAGAAGATCGATGATAGAATCCAACTCGAACAAAATCTGCTTAAACCAAAGCTCGTAGGCCTGGTGAGTAATGATAAAAAGCATTTCATCGTGTGCATCTACCCCGTGACGATCGCTTTCGAGCTCCTGTGCACCGAGGATTTTATCCAGTTTTAGATAGTCTTTGTAATAAACGTCTTTTTGAGCCATTCGGTGGTTAGTTCAATGGGCTCGCAAGATAGGAATTGAGGACTTAAAGGGAACTGATATTTGTCAATCGCGATATCTTCCCACATCTACGTCATAATCAGAACAGATCATGTCGAATCGAATAATTTCAGGTTTCCGAAAGGGCACGTCCCACCCACCGTCATAAGTGACTTTATGGGGCAGTAACCAGCCTTCTTGATAGGCATTTTCAACTTTTATCCTGATATCGAAGTCAAAGAGAATAGTGTTATGTGCCAGACGGTATTCTCTGGCAATAACCTCACGGGTATCTCGGTGGAAATAGGAGGTCATATCCCGAATAACAACCTCATCCTCCTCCCCTTCTTTTACATAACTCGAAAAGACAATACACGGGATGGAGTCGGCGAAATCACGCAGGTAAATCGCGTAATCGTAGTATTCAACCATCTCAGGACTAAAAATGGCAAGCTTATCACCGATAAAAGGCACATTCTCTATTGGCTGTCCTGGATTGAAAAGCATCTTTTTTAATTGTGCCTTGTGTTTCTCCATCTTGGACCCTGTTACCAATTCCTGCTGTTTATCAACGACAATATTGCTTACTCGGTGTTTATGAGTTGGAAAGAAAACGTCATCATACACTTCTGCCGTCAGGTACCGCCACTTGCCATTCCTTTTTTTGATTCTTCCGTTGGATTTTTCCTTAGTAATCTCAACCCATTTCAATTCGTCATCAGATAATTGCTGAACCGCAATTCGGTCCAAAGTGGCTTTTTCACTTTCATCCTTTTCGTACACGATCATGTCGCCTTTGATTCGATGCGGGAAGTACTTCAGATTCAGAAACGCTTGGTAAAAAGATGTATCAGAAATCACTTGATCAATAAAATCCTCTGCGTCGAAATCTTCTATGGCTGCGCTAATGACAAACTCATCCATGGTAACCACTTTGGCGATTTCCTTCTCCTGAGAAAATGCAGCGAATCCAAGCAATAAGAAGAGGGTTAGAATAGTGGACTTCATTCGTGGGTTAAACGAAAAAACGCAGGAAATGGTTTGCCGCATTCTTCATAGTACATTAAAAAAGCCCGACTAATGTAGTCGGGCCTTTTTAATAAAACCTGTAAGCCGGATTCTGTCCCTCCGCCTCAGGCGGAGAGTTCCATCATTCATCTGGCCTTGCCGTTGCCGACAAGATCTGCGCAGCCTACCCTCCGAGATCGAACGAGCAGCTCTCAAGCCTCGGTTTACATGGCCTTTCAGTCCACGGGGTTTACCTCCCGACGATGTCACCACCGCCGACTGTGGGCTCTTACCCCACTCTTTTCACCCTTGCCACGCCTTTCCGCATGTCGCCGAAGCTTTATCGGAGGTACAAGGCGGGCGGTATTGTCTCTGTGGCACTTTCCATATCCGCCTGAGGCGGACTCTTCCCGTTAGGAAGCGTGGTGCTCTTAACTGTCCGGACTTTCCTCCCTCCCGATAGCTATCGGGAGAGCGATGGAACGGTTCGAGGCAAAAGTAGAGCATTTGAAGATGGAATAATAACCTTGCTGTAACTATAACTTACTATTTGTCACTGAATAGAGGATATTACACCTTAGCTGCTTCATTGATTTTCAAAAAGGCACATTGTACTGCGATTTAATTTTTGACGGTAAAACTTATCTTCGAATCAATAATCCAGCGATCCAGCGTTAAAAGGGTAAACAGATTTAGAGATGAATAAACAAAGAGTTGCCATTCTGCTATTAGCCATTCTTGGCGTATCGGCCACCTTTATGCCATGGACAACTGTGCCAATACTCGGTTCAATGCCGGGAACGGAGACAAAGATTGCCTGGTTCTGTTTAGCTCTGTTTATGGTACCTGTCATCTGCGCTTTGATTGGCGATAAGTCGACATCCATTCGCAGGTTTTTACTGGTTGTTACAATAATTACTTCAATCATTGCTTCAGGTCTTGGTGGAATACAATACTACGCCCTAAAGAATCCACCTGAACCGGAAGAAGGAGACATTTTTGCAGGAATATTTAACGAGACTTTCACCATTGGTTATGGGGTGTACGTGGTAATTCTTACCGGAATTGCAATCCCCATTTTCGGACTTCTTTTGGGGGACCCAAGAATACCCAAATCCTCGACAATCACCGTTAATGAGAAAACGGGAAAACGCGTGAAAAGAGTCAGAAAAAGGGTTGAACCGAAGTCTGAAGAACAAGAGGATTTCGAGAAAATGCAATTGGAGAAAGAGCGAGTTCGCAAAGAAAAAGAAGATCCAAGCAGGTTCATGCCCTGAGATATCCTCATTTTAAAAAGTCTCATTACCCAGATTATTCTCAACTCTTTTCAATAGATCTCTTCCGTTATACCTCGCAGGATTAAGGAAATACTTCGACTTTTGATATTTAAGGGTGATTTCGTCTACCTTTGCAGCCTCTTCATTTGAAGGATTTTTCACGGTATAACTTGCAATTGTAACATGAAACACCTGCACAACGAAGAGGATTGGCGTATACTCAAACAGCGCATGATAGAGAGTGACCAAGAGCGCGTCACCATCTCTTTCTATCAATATGCGAAGCTCGGCAATCCTCAACTCTTCAGAGATTACTTATTCATCCATTGGAGCGACCTAAACGTTTACGGACGTACTTACGTGGCTCATGAGGGAATCAACGCTCAAATTTCCGTTCCCCGAGAGAACTTCGAGAAATTCAGGGATCATCTCTACAGTATTACTTTCCTTAATGGCATCCGCCTGAACGTAGCGGTGGATGATGACGGTAAGAGTTTCTACAAGCTTATCATCAAAGTACGCCACAAGATTCTGGCTGATGGACTCAACGACGAGACTTTTGACGTGACCGACAAGGGGAAACACCTAAAGGCAGAAGAATTCAATTCGTTGATCGAGAAGGATGACACCATCCTCATCGATATGCGAAATCACTACGAAACGGAAGTGGGTCATTTCGAAAATGCCATTACTCCCGATGTAGACACCTTTCGCGATTCACTGCCTTACATTCTCGATAACCTGCGAGGTTTAGAAGACAAAAACGTGGTGATGTATTGCACGGGAGGGATTCGCTGCGAAAAAGCCTCGGCTTGGTTGAAGCACCAAGGATTTGAGAACGTCCACCAACTAGAAGGTGGAATTATCGAATACACCAGACGGGTCAGAGAAAAGGGATTGGAGAACAAGTTCGTAGGGAAGAACTTCGTGTTTGACGAGCGTATGGCCGAGGGGATTACGAGAGATGTCATTGCCAGGTGTCACCAATGTGGAGAGCCTTGCGATACTCACGTCAATTGCGAAAACAAGGGTTGTCATACTCTCTTTATTCAATGCAATTCGTGCAAGGAGAAATACGAAGGCTGTTGCTCAAAAGATTGCCAAGAGGTAATTCAACTGTCAGAAGAAGAGCAGAAGGTGCACAGACAAGGAAAACACGCGAACGCTAAAGTGTATAAGAAAGGTCGATCGCCACACATCAAGTTCAAGACCTTACACAACCCGCTGGAAGAGGCGTTGAAGAAGTTTAAGGACGTCGAAATTCTGAATTAAGAAAAAGGGAGACCACTGGTCTCCCTTCTTTTTTTGAACGCTTTTCCGCGTTACTAAACCAAACACCAATCGCACATTTCGGCGTAATGCCGAAGGCTTAGCTCAAAGGTCGACAATGAGTCCGGCTCTAGATGTAACTCAACTCACATTACCTACCTTTAAAGCGTGATTGTTTTCAGAACATACAACGTGATCGTTCCAAAGTTTAAAGTCGAAGACCTGGTGGAAGGAGGAATCAGGGTTATTCGACAATCTTTTGGCGGAATCGACTTCCAAGAAGACGATTATTTATTCGGAATTGGGGTAAAGAATGCCTCGGAGGTAAGAGATGTGTTTGAAAAACTTCTAAGTCTGGGTTTAACTTTCGATGACGCTACCAATCGCACCGACGATTTTACAGTTGTCGCCAAGGAGGGAATTTGGTGGTCAGTGGGGTGGCTGGTATCAAATATGGAAGGATGCTGGTTTATTGCGGATGTGGAGGCGCCAGCGAGGTAGTTGATAGTAGGTAGTAGGTAGTAGGTGGTAGGTAAATTAATGAGATTTTGAAAGATTGAATAAAAGGAGTGATTTGCTATGAACAATTACAAAGAGTTGCGAGTGTGGCAACAGGCAATGGATTTAGTTGTTAAAATCTACGAGCTAACGAGTGGTTTTCCCGAGAGTGAAAAGTTCGGCTTAATTGGCCAAATGAGAAGATCAGCAGTCTCTATCCCAAGCAATATTGCCGAAGGTTCAAGACGTAATAGCCAAAAAGAGTTCTATCACTTCCTTGGCATTGCAAAAGGCTCTTTGGCAGAAATGGAAACTCAGGTTGAAATAGCTGAAAAACTGAAATTTGAAACTGCCTCAGATTATGCTTCCATACTATCCTCATGCGATTCTTTAGGAAGAATGATTTCCAAATTACAGTATTCCATTAAGAAGTCTGACAAATCAAACTTTTCAGAACCGACTGAGTTTTACGTTAACAAGGAATTTATTAAAAGCATTCGGTAGTACCATCGACCATCTACCACTTACCATAAACCAAATATCATGACCAACATACAAGGAAAAATCGCCCTCATAACCGGCGGAACAAAAGGAATAGGATACGGAATTGCAGAAATTCTTATGAAAAAAGGAGTTTCGGTTTGTGTAACAGGACGGAAACAAGAATCCGTCGACGAAGCAGTAAAATCTCTGAACGAAACAGGCGGTGCCAAAGCCATCGGAGTGGCGGCTGATGTTCGCTCGATGGACGATATGGAAAAGGCCGTTTCCGAAACAGTTAATCAGCTTGGTAGACTTGATGTGGTAATCGCCAATGCGGGCCTAGGCTATTTTGGAAGTATCGAAGATATGTCGGCTGAAAAATGGAATCAGACCATCGACACCAACCTCACGGGAGTTTTCAATACCATCAAACCTTCCATTGCACCGCTAAAAGAATCGAAGGGCTATATCATAACAATTGCCAGTTTAGCGGGGACAAACTTCTTTGCGGGAGGATCAGCCTACAACGCTAGCAAGTTCGGATTAGTGGGCTTTAGTCAAGCAGTAATGCTAGACCTTCGACAGCACGACATCAAGGTGACCACGATCATGCCAGGCTCGGTGACAAGCCATTTTAACGATCATACGCCATCACCATCCGATGCATGGAAGATTCAACCCGAAGACATCGGAGAAATGATTGTTTACCTCTTGGAAACGAACGCCAGAAATCTTCCTTCGAAAATTGAAGTTCGGCCGAGCAAACCGCCAACGCGATAAGGTCAGAACTGCTCTATTGAGAACTTCTAAGAAGGTGAAGACTATGAAGTAACAGGTGTAAAAGAAAAAAAGCAGTCACTCCTGACTGCTTTTTCTACTACTCTACTATTAAACTAACCTATCAACCAGCACTATCTTGCTGGTCAATATAACC
>CAZWQX010000024.1:0-12610 GCA_964635965.1 uncultured Cryomorphaceae bacterium | reverse complement strand
ACTCTACTATTAAACTAACCTATCAACCAGCACTATCTTGCTGGTCAATATAACCGCATAGGGTCAGAAAGGTTTTCTCAAGTGTTTATTTTTTTTTTAAAAAAGGAATCAATGCCGAATTGACAGGGTATATAAAAGAAGAAAGCAGCCACTCCTGACTGCTTCCTCTACTACTCTACTATTAAACTAACCTATCAACCAGCACTATCTTGCTGGTCAATATAACCTCGACGGTTTCGAAAGGTTTTTGGAATTCGAAAAAAAATCGAAAAAAAATCATATCTAATTGATTTTCAGAATGAAAAATTTCAATTCGTAGGCAGATTATTTTCTTTTTCGAATTTTGTAACTTTCAGTTTTTAACCTTGGTTTGAAATGAAAGCACTTAAATATGGAATGGTTTATATCATTCCCGCTCTTTTCGTTGTGGGTGTGGTTAAAGGAGGAATGTGGACTTTCGGGTCTTTGTTATTCGCTTTTGGGGTAATACCCGTTCTAGAACTATTCTTTCGTCCTGACCCTGTGAACATTTCCAAAGCGGAATCGGAGATGAGAAAAAATGATCGTGCCTACGATTTCTTGCTTTACATGATCGTCCCAACATTATTCGCTTCTGTAGGACTATACCTCTACACGCTTGCCAACACCCCACTTGAAACGTATGAAATTACAGGGCTGACCTTTTCTTTAGGAACGCTACTAGGAGGTATTGGAATCAATGTTGCGCACGAACTGGGACACCGTCAAAAAGCCCACGAGCAGATAATGGCGAAAGCGCTGCTTCTGCCGACGGCTTACATGCATTTCTTTATCGAACATAACCGCGGTCATCACCGCAATGTGAGTACTCATGAAGATCCTGCATCTTCTCGATACAACGAAACCCTGTATCACTTCTGGATCAGATCAGTCGTTTACAGTTATGTCTCCGCATGGAGATTGGAAAATCAACGACTAAAGAGGCTCAATAAGACTGTTTTCAGTTTGGAAAATGAAATGATTCGATTTCAGCTAATACAGCTGGCTTTTTGGGCGGCAATATTTTTCTTCTTTGGCTGGAAAATAACCTTGATTTACACAGGAGCAGCGGTATTTGGATTCCTATTGCTGGAAACCGTTAATTACATTGAGCATTATGGACTGGCCCGCAAGAAAGTCAGCGACAATCGTTATGAGAGAGTGGAACCCATACACTCCTGGAACTCCAATCATATTGTGGGTAGGGTAATGTTATTTGAGCTATCGCGCCACAGTGATCATCACTACAAACCGGCAAAAAAATATCAAACGCTTGTACACCACGAAGAGAGTCCTCAAATGCCGACGGGGTATCCGGGGATGATGCTGCTCAGTCTTTTCCCACCTGCATGGTTCGCCATTATGAACAGGAGAATCAAAAAGGAAACCAATAAAAATTTTGAAGTTCAAACGGTATAGGCTCCAAATCTTACCCGACTAACCTTATGACCGAAGACGATCCGGCGAAAACCGCTGAAGAACGATTTCAAGACAGTCCCCTCAGGAAGAGACTCTTCTTAATCATCTTCGGCACAAATACCAGAGCAGGCAAGATATTCGATATCACATTGCTCATTCTGATCTTGGTCAGTGTAGCGGCCGTAATGCTCGAAACGGTCGATTTCATTGCCGAAGATTTTGGTACGGAATTGCGGGTCATTGAATGGGTCGTTACCATCTTCTTTACCTTGGAATATTTGGCTAGAATTTGGGTGGTAAAAAAGCCGAGATCGTACATTTTCTCATTCCTGGGAATAATCGACTTTCTTTCGATATTGCCAACATACTTGAGTTTCTTCATCGTAGGATCCCAGAGCTTAGCGATTCTTCGAGCGCTCAGGCTCTTGAGGATCTTTAGAATTCTCAAGTTGGTCCGATTCGTTTCGGAATCCAAAATTCTGGGAAGAGCGCTTATTGCGAGTAGGCATAAAATCACTGTTTTCTTTCTAGCTCTCTTGGTTCTGGTATTCATCTTAGGCAGCATCATGTACCTCGTGGAAGGGGGCGAGTCCGGTTTCCACAGCATACCGCAGAGTATTTATTGGGCAATTGTGACACTAACAACAGTAGGGTTTGGTGATATTACTCCTCAGACGGTTCTAGGGCAATTCATCGCCTCAATCATCATGTTACTCGGTTATTCAATAATTGCCATCCCCACGGGAATAGTTGGAGCAGAGATTTACAAGGAAGTTGACGCCGCTGCAACCATGAGAAAAAATGGGTTGATTTGCCGGAGCTGTGGTTCTGAAGATCTTCCCCCTGATTCTCATTTCTGTAAAGATTGTGGAGCAGACCTTCACCAAGATTAAAAAACAGGTCGTTAGCTCTCAAATTTCATTAACAATTAGATCGGAATAAAATTCAAAAAACTGGACACCCGTGCCTTGGGCTTTCGTCTATATTTGAAACAATAGTACCTGGCAATCTCACTATGAAAAACCCGCCTATCGTTATCCTTCGTCTTTCAATATTAGCAATACTCTTCCTTTTCGCAGTACCAGTCCATGCTCAGGTGACAATCACCTGTCCGGCAGATATTTCTGCCGATAACGATCCGGGTCTTTGCGAGGCAGTGGTGACCTACACCGAACCAATTGGAACGGGAACGGGAACGAATATTACTACCACCTTAACGGGTGGGCTTCCTTCAGGAGCTTCTTTTCCCGTTGGGACAACCGTGGTCGAATACACAGTGACCAACGATGAAGGAGACGTCGATGTATGCTCATTTAATGTGACAGTTAATGATATTGAATCTCCGGTGATAGATTGTCCTCCTGATATCATTGTTGATGCCAATGCAGGTGCCTGTACACAAATTGTAAATTTCTCAATACCAACAGCTACAGATAACTGCGGACCAGTCACCGTGACCCAATTTGGTGGCCTTCCTTCGGGATCGGCTTTTCCCGTTGGGGAGAATTTCCTGGACTTTCAAGTTACCGACGGCGCTGGAAATAATGACTTTTGTCGGGTAATCGTATTTGTAAACGACGTCAATGATCCCGAAATAATATGTCCTGCCGATATCACCGTAAACGTTGAAACAGCTTGTGATACAATTGTAAATTATACTCCACCTATCGGGAGTGATCTCTGTGGTCCTGCCGTAACTTCACAAATCGGAGGTCTGGGCTCAGGAAGTAGTTTCCCGGTCGGAACAACCGTTGAAACATATCAAGTACAAGATCAATTTGGAACAACCGCGATTTGCAGCTTTAATATTACAGTTGTTGACGTTGCTCCCCCGGTGTTTGATAATTGTCCATCAGACATTTTGCAGGTAGCGCCTCCGCCAAATTGTGAAGACATTGTTATTTTCTCAACTCCTACTGCAAGTGATAATTGTCCAGGTGTGACGGTAGTCCAGACGCAAGGTCTTCCATCGGGGAGTCTTTTTCCTGTCGGGATTTCGACAATTGAATTTACGGCAACTGACGCAGCGGGTAACTCTGCCACTTGTACGTTTGACATTACCATCTCCGAAGATACCGACCCTGAAATAACTTGTCCATCTGATATTGTAGTGGATACAGATCCCGGAGCTTGTGATGCCGTTGTAACTTACACCCCACCTACGGGAACGGACAATTGCCCCAATCCAAGTACCATTCTGATAGCCGGTTTGGGTCCCGGAGCTACTTTCCCAATCGGTACGACCACCGAAACCTATGAGGTTACGGATGAGGCAGGAAATACGGCGACCTGCAGTTTTACCGTTACCGTTGAGGACAACGAAGCTCCTGTCATAGATTGTCCGTCGGATATTATAGTTCCCGCTGACCCCGGGCTCTGCGAAACGACTGTGACTTTTAGCGATCCGACTTTTACAGAGAATTGCCCCGGAGGAACCATTACGCAAACGGGAGGCCCCGTATCCGGATCAGTATTCCCTGTAGGGCCTACTCCGATAGAGTTTACAGCTGAAGATGCTGCAGGGAATCAAACAATTTGTGCTTTTAATATAATCGTTGAAGATGATCAATCGCCCACAATAACCTGCCCTGCCGATATTGTGTTGACCATTTTGTCAGGAGCTTGTGACACGACAATCACCTACTCAGACCCAACCTTTTCGGATAACTGCCCCGGTGCAGTTTTAAACTTGATAAGTGGTCCTTCTTCAGGAAGTACATTGAATGCAGGAGATTATACCGTTCAATATGAAGTTGTAGATGCTTCAGGTAATACCGCTACTTGCAGCTTCGATATAAGCATCGAGGAAACGAGCAACCCGGTTTTTGATTGCCCGGCAGACCTTATTGTAAATGCAGGCCCCGGTGATTGTGAGGCCGTTGTTAATTTCACAACTCCCACAGCCACTGACTCTTGTTCTTCAGTTACCATTACGCAGACCGCAGGCCCCATAAGTGGATCGACTTTCCCTGCAGGTTCAACAACGGTAGAATTTACCGCCGAAGACGAATCAGGAAATACGGCTCTGTGTAGTTTTAACATTATAGTCGTTGATGATTCAGACCCCGAAATCACCTGCCCCGCAGACATTATTGTTTCAAATGACCCTGCGGTGTGTGGCGCGACTGTGATTTATGATCCTCCTACAACATCAGATAATTGCGGGGTTCAATCCGTAAATTTGATCGCAGGTCTGCCCTCAGGTGATGTTTTTCCCGTTGGTAGTACTACAGTAACATTTGAAGTAGAGGATATTTCGGGAAATACGGCCCAGTGTAGTTTTGATGTTACCGTGAATGACGAAGAGTCGCCCATTATCGTTTGTCCAAACGATACAATTATCACCCTTCCCATTGGTAACTGCGATCAAATTGTGAATTACACCACTCCTACTGCCACGGATAATTGCGGAGTGGCAAGCATAACGCTCATAAGCGGCCCGGCATCAGGTGATGTTTTCTCAACGGGAACGACTGATGTAACTTTTGAGGCGCTTGACGACATAGGAAATTCTACAGTCTGTACATTCACGGTTACGCTACTCGATCAAGTTGATCCTGAAATTACGTGCCCTGCTGATATAGTCGTATCAGCTGAAGCTGATTTGTGTGGAGCAACCGTCAACTACACCCCTCCTGTCGGAACAGACGATTGTGCTGTTGAATCAACCGTTTTGAGTTCAGGTTTGGGTTCGGGCAGTTTCTTTCCTGTTGGAACCACCATTGAAGAATACACGGTAACCGACATAAGTGGAAATACGGCAACTTGCACCTTTACCATTACTGTAGAAGATGATGAAGGACCTGTTTTGGACTGCCCTTCTGACATTGTGGTTCAGACGGAACCGGGCGTTTGTGAGGCAGTGGTCAATTTCACTGCACCAACGGCAAACGATAATTGCGACGGAGCGGTAGTACCTGGTCAGGTAGCAGGCCTGCCTTCAGGAAGCGCTTTTCCTGGTGGAACAACGGTTATCTCCTTTGAAGCCGTAGATGTAGCAGGAAATGTTTCGACCTGCTCATTTAACATAATTGTTGAAGACGTTGAAGATCCGATTATTGATTGCCCTGATGACATCGTGGTAAATGCGGGTCCCGATTGCAGCACCATCGTAAACTTCCCTGATGCTACCGCTACGGACAATTGCGGTGTTGCGAGCATTGTTCAGATAGCGGGCCCGATTTCAGGAACAGCTTTTCCAGCCGGAGTGACCATAGTGACTTTTGAAGCAGTTGACGACGCCGGGAATAGTGTTACATGTAGCTTTAATGTAACGGTATTTGAGGATGAACCCCCTACAATTACTTGCCCTGAAGATATTACCACTAACGCCGAGCCAGGTATTTGTGGTGCAGTTGTAACGTATGAGGCGCCAATTGCCTCAGATGATTGTGGGGAAGTTACCGTGTCTCTTATTGAAGGTTTGTCTTCAGGATCAGAATTTCCTGTCGGCTCTACCACAGTTACGTTTGAAGCAGAAGATTTCAGTGGAAATACGACTACATGCTCATTCACGGTTGAAGTTGTAGATGCTGAACCTCCTGTTTTCACCTGTCCTGAAACGGTAACGCTTGAAAATGATCCCGGAATATGTGGCGCAGTATTTTCATTTGATGTTCCCAATGCAATAGATAATTGCCCAGGGGATATCGATATTGTACAAACCGGGGGACCTATTTCCGGATCAGAATTCCCTGTAGGCACAAGCACATTAAGTTTCGAAGCTACGGATGAGGCAGGGAATACGGCAACCTGTTCTTATGAAGTGATTGTAGAAGATTTAGAATCTCCCGTTTTTGAAGATTGTCTTGAGGACATCATCATCACCTTGGAACCAAATGTATGCGACAGTTTGGTGACATTCACGGTACCGACGGCAACGGATAATTGCGGAGCCACGGTAGCTCAAACGGAAGGACCTGTTCCCGGCACTTCACTAAGTCCTGGAGTCTACACTATAGTTTTCACGGCAACAGATGATGCCACGAATGAGTCCAGTTGCTCATTTTCAATCACGGTAGAAGACGTTACTCCTCCATTCGTTGATTGTCCTGAGACATTTGTTAGCTGTGATATCATTGTTGAACTTCCATTGCCAATCGCTGCGGATAGCTGCGGAATAGCTTCCATCGTTCAAACCGTCGGTCCGGAAAGTGGCAGTGTTTTTCCTATTGGTATCAGCTCTGTAGAATTTGAAATCACCGATATTAATGGAAACATTGCCATCTGCAATTATGATGTCGAAGTTTTGGCTCAAACAACTCGTCCTGAGGCAGGTCCCGATCAAAACAACTGTGACGCCACAAGCACCACATTGAGTGGAAATACTCCCGAATTCGGAACAGGGCTTTGGTTTATCATTGAAGGCGAAGGTGAGATTGCTTCACCAAATTCACCTATCACACAAGTCAACCAACTCGGTTCGGGAATCAACACTTTTGTATGGTCTATAGATCCCGAGAACGGATGTGAGATTCTTACTGATACCATTTCAGTTTTTGTTGAAACAGGTGTTATTGTTGACGCAGGTCCTGATCAAAATATCATCCTGGGAGGAGATGCAAATATCACTGCTTTTGTTACTCCTCCTGATGGCAGCGTTGAGTGGAGTCCTCCCGATGGTTTGGACTGCACAGATTGTTTAGACCCAATTGCGAGTCCCGGAGAGACTACACAATACTTTATTACCTATACCACTCCACTTGGTTGTGTTCAAACCGATTCAATTACCATTAAGGTTTTCATTGAAATTCCAAATACCATTACTCCTGATGGAGACGGAGTAAATGACACATGGAATATCCCTGAAATTGAAGACTACCCTGATGTCTTCGTTCAAATATTCAATCGCTGGGGTAACGAGGTGTTCAGTTCAGCAGGATACAATGAACCTTGGGACGGCAGAAGAGATGGAGAGGAGTTACCGGCTGGTTCATACTATTACATCATCGACTATAACCAATCCGGAAAAGAGAACTTGAACGGAACCGTAAATATAATTCGTTAAACCATGGAAAAGAGAATCACTTTAGCCTTCTTGCTGACGTTTTTCGCCTCATTCATGGTGAAAGCACAACAGCTACCTCAGTTTAGTCAGTACATGAATAATCCTTATGTGCTGAACCCCGCCGCTTCAAGTTTGAACACGGATATTGATATTAATCTTGGCTTTAGACAACAATGGGCAGGTTTTGATGGGGCTCCTCAAACCTATTATGTAAGTGGAACGGTGAACCTAGGAAAGATTCCACCACCAAGTGGCACGCTGTATTCTATACCAATAAGTCATCCTGAACTCCTTCGCCAAGAAAAAAGTGAGCGTTTTCCGAAGCATGTGGTTGGTGGATTAGTAGCGCGTGATGAATATGGGGTGTTTGAAAGGACATCCGTAATGGCAAGCTATTCTTACCATCATCCAATTGGTGAAAGCTATTGGGTAGCAGGAGGAATTAGTCTTGGATGGTATGGTTTCACCCTTGACAGAAGTAATATAATTCTGGAAAATGAAGCCGATAATACCTACAATGATTTCATTGCAAACGGCAGTAACTCGAACCTCTTTGATATCAACGCAGGAGTCTATGTATATGGTGAAAGAGCGTTTCTAGGATATTCGGTTTACCAATTAGGTCAGAATAGAATTGTTTTGGGTAACGAAGAAACCCCACTCAACCTGAGTGATACGCGTTTGGAAATGCACCACTACATTACATCCGGATACCGATTCACAGTAAGCGAAAAAATAGATCTAACACCTAGTTTTATGGTGAAGGTCAGACCTCCTTCTCCCCTTTCAGTTGATTTTAATGTGATGGCTGAGTGGGATAAAAGGTTTAGATTGGGTTTATCATACAGAAACGAGGATGCTGTTTCAGTAATTCTTGGTGCCAATATCACTGATTACATGAGGTTGGCCTACGCATATGACTACGTTACTTCAGATATAAATGATCTGAGCAGTGGTAGCCACGAGATAGTTCTTGGTTTTCAGTTTAATCGGAAAATTCAGAAGTAATGAGAAAAGGATTAATACTGATCATCGCTTTGATTAGCTACACATTTGGTTACGCTCAAGATCAAAATGACACCATTCGATTCACTCCTCCGAAAAAGCTGAGCAATCAACTCAACTCTTCAGCTGAAGAAAGTTTACCGATATTCAGTCCTGATGGCAAGATGCTTTTCTTTACAAGGACCTTTCACCCCGGTAATGTTGGAGGTAAATTTTCGGGTCAAGATATTTGGATATCGAGATTTAATGAAGGAGAATTCACAGATGCTGAAGGGTTAGCCGATCTCAACGATAAATGGAGCAATGCCGTGGTTGGAATTTCTGATGATGGCCAAAAACTCTTTTTGTTGCACCAGGCGACCAATGGTCGAGCATCAGTCCCCGGGGTATCTGTAAGTGCCTGGAATGAATCGGAGCAAAAATGGGGGGAACCCGAAACGATGGTTGTTCCCGAATTAAACGTCAAAGCGACTTTTTACAGTGCTTATGTCGCTTCGGATGAATCATTCATTCTATGGAGTTTGCCAACTACGGAAGTGGATAGTACGGGAAACGATTTATTTGTCTCCACAAAAAACGGTGAAGGTTGGAATGCACCAATGACTTTGGGCGCATCCATTAATACTGATTTGAACGAAATCAGTCCTTTTTACCACACCGGAACAGAACTGCTTTTCTTTTCTACCAATGGTAGAGGAAGCGAAGACAACTACGATATCTACTATTCGAAGAAACTGGATTCGAGTTGGCAAGAATGGTCAATACCTGAGCCATTTTCCTACAATAGTTCGGATTTCGACTCATACTTTTTTATGACCTCAGATAGTGTAGGTTACTTCTCCAGTAATAGGAACGATTCATTATCGAATATTTTCCTGACAGACATAATCATCGAATCTGCTATAGATACCTTGGAAGAAGATACTGCCGAAGTAATCAAAGAGCCTGTCCTGATTGTTGAGAAGGGAGGTGAGGAAACCAAAAACACCGATATCGGTGCAATGACATTGGAAGAGCTGTTGGATGAGGAGACGAAAATCCGTTTTGTGTATTTCGAATATGACAAATACAACATCACCGCGACTTACATTAAAGTTCTTGATGCTGTGGCCGATATCTTAGATAAGTATCCCCAGATTTATGTAAAAATCGATGGTCACACTGATGCTGTCGCCTCCGATGCCTACAATCAAATTTTGAGTGATAACCGCGCGGCATCAGTTAAAGAATGGCTTCTCATTAACGGTGTGGAACCGGATAGAGTAAAAACGGAAGGTTTTGGGGAGCGTGAGCCATTAACAACAAATGCTACGGCAGAAGGACGAGCAAAAAACAGAAGGGTAGAGATTTACTTCAGGGAACTTTAGGTAAGAAGATTGAATTGTCTCATCGCTTAACCATTTCTTTAAATACCTTTTAAGCAGGTCTGTACAAAAAGAATTATCTTTCAAAGACTAATCTATTGCTTTGAAACGGTCGTGTCTATTTATCGCGGGATTAATTCTTTCTTCCATTTGCTGTGGTCAGTTCTTGGCACCCGAATTAATTACTGATCCTTCCATCCGTCCAACGCAATCTGAGTTCCATGATTTAAACGGAGATGGTCATCTCGATGTAGTTTCCAATGCATTAAGTCAACATTCAGTCATTTGGTTTCAGAACGATGGAACCGGTCAATTCGCTGATCCAGTTACAATTGCTCAAAATATCGAAGGAGAGATTAGCTTCTTCGCTTCTGACATAGATGGAGATGAGGATTTGGATCTTGTCATTTACGGAAGTGAAGAGAATAAGCTCATTTGGGTAGAAAACAATGGAATCGGGTTATTTGGTTCTGAAATCGTGATCTATGATGATGTGCCTACTATCCATACGTATGACATTGCCGATCTTGACAGTGACAACGATATGGATGTTCTTTTGGCTTTTCCAGGGGGCAATGGCGTCGGTTTTTTGAGAAATAACGGGTCGGAAGGTTTTGGTTCTTTTGAATTGGTTTATCAAACAAGTTCGGCAGATCCGGTTGTATACTCAGCTGATTTTACGGGAGACAACATTGAAGATATCTTGATCGGTTTACCCGAGACGGACTCTGAGGATATTCTATTCTTTTACAATCAGGGTGGAGGCCTTTTCCCTTCGAGTCCTTCCCTGGCACTGTCCAACAACTTCAAGCAAATCTTAAGACCCACAGATATTGACAACGATGGTGATCTGGATTTTGCCCTCTTGGACAACGGTGGAATCAACCTTGTTTCGATCTATTGGTACTCAAACGGGATCTTTGTCGAAGAAGAAATAGAGGAAATCTTCACTGCTTCAACACTTTCGGATTTTGGTACGATGGCTTTCTTCGATATCGATCTCGATTTCAGAAAAGACTTGTTTCGTTTTGAAAATTCAATCATCGGAGTTCCGGGAGATTGGGAAATAGTATGGAACACGAATTTGAACGGTACTTCTTTTGATTCTGAGAATGCAGTTAATGACAATTACCCTATTGCAGAACGAAAGTTCCACGAAGTTCTTCCCTCAGGTATTGATGTTGGCGATGTAAATGGAGACCTGCTCCCCGATTTATTGGTGGCATCAGAGCGCAGAAATAAACTCCAAATACTTCACCAGAATAGTGAGGGTTTTTTTGATGACCCTACAAACCTCACAGATAACCATGGGCTGCTTACCAATCTTACCATTAAAGACGTAAATGGCGACGAATGGGGTGACGTCTTGGTAGGTTCTCGATTCGATGGAACGGCGGCTTTTTACCCGAACCTTGGGGAAATGAATTTTGGAGAGGCCAACTATATCAACCAAAACCTTTATCAACTTGAAGAATTAGACGCTTCGGATATCAGCGAAGACGGAACACCAGACATCTTTTTGACACACAACCTTTCGAGCAACATAAATGGAGGAGGGTTTTGGCTTGAAAATACAGGAACATGGGATAATGTAGAATTCAACCAAATATACTTTGAGCAATCGGCCGATAAAACGCTCTTTCTCGATATAGATCAAGATGGAAGGGAGGATATACTGTCACGCTCTTTCCCTTTCAATGTAGTTCGGCTAAGGCGTCAGTTCAATCCAGGTGTGTTTTCAGGCCCAATGATCTTAAATGAAGCTCCTGAAGTAACAAATACCTTCCCCTTCCTTTCCGATTTCAACTTCTTCGATATGGATGGGGATTTTGATCTCGACCTAATTGCTAACTATCGGACCAATGATGATGTAACGGGTGAATATTTTACAAATTTCTTCCAGTACGAAAACCTGATAAACAACGTGATAGGAGATCCTCAGGCACTTTTGTCGATTTCTCAAGACACCACGATTGTAATCGAGTTTTTTCCGACCGATTTTGACAATGATGGTGACGGAGATCTGTTCGTGCTTTGTGATGCTCCTGACCTAGCTGAAGCGGATCCTCATTTCAAGGTTTTCGAAAACATAAATGGTTCCCTCACCTATATGGGAAGAACAATAAGCTTGGAAGAAGAGCCTTTTAACCTCAATGGCGCGATGAGTAATGTGCGAGTCACAACGCCGGAAGATATTGACTTGGATGGAATTGCCGACTTATGTTTTTCCTTAGAAAGTGATCAGGGGTATACCATTTTTGTATTGAAATATTTGGGTGAAGGAAATTTTGAATTTTTGACCAGTATTGGCAGTGAAGATGGGATTTGGTCACTTGAACTGGCAGATCCCGATAATGACTTCGATTGGGATATTTTTTATGGAACCTTTTCAGGAGATGTTTTTTTCGCGGAGAATACACTTTCTACTTCATTTATGAGTTTAGCTTCATCCAAACAGTCTGAAAGCCCTTCACTTATGAGTATTGGCTCTTCCTGCTTAACACTTTTTTCTTCTTTGGTTATCATCCTATTTCTTTTATAGGAGGGTGAAGAAAAAACATCATCGTCACTACTCACATAAACCTCTGAAGCTTTATCCGTTTTATTGTTTGATGGTTCAAATAAAAAATCTGCTTCGACGCATAAATAGAGTTTAATATTGGAATATGGAACATTCAAGAATTTCTTATAACCCTCCACTGTAAACAATTGATTTGAGTTTGGCAGCATACGCACTACTTTCTCGTCAGGGTACAGTAAAACGTAGTCTTCTTGGGCACTAAAATACTGATCCATA
>CAZWQX010000023.1:0-36421 GCA_964635965.1 uncultured Cryomorphaceae bacterium | reverse complement strand
CTATGCCATTTTGGCAGATAAGGTATTTTTTTAGGTATCTTTGCACCCATTTCAAAACAGGCTAAATGGAATCCGGTTCACGAATTATGTTAGGAGAAGAGAAGCAAGGCGAGGCTACGGTTCTTCCTGCAAAAGAGAATAAGAAGCAAAACGGGAAGAAGCTCTACTTAGAGAGTTATGGATGCCAAATGAATTTCTCAGATAGTGAGATTGTCGCATCCATTATGCAGGCTGAGGGTTACGAAACAACTCGAAATGCCGAAGAGGCAAGCCTGGTATTAATTAATACCTGTTCCATTCGAGACAATGCAGAACAAAGAGTCCGAAACAGGCTCAACCATCTTAACGGACGCAAAAAGAAAAATCCCGAAATGATGATTGGGATTTTGGGATGCATGGCTGAACGGCTAAAATCAAAACTTCTTGAAGAAGAAAAACTGGTTGACTTAGTAGTTGGTCCCGACGCATACAGGGAGCTTCCGGGCTTGGTAGAAGAAGTTACCGATGGAAGAAAGGCGGTAAACGTTCTCTTATCAAGAGAGGAGACATATGCAGAAATCAACCCGGTTCGATTAGATAATAACGGTGTTACTGCATTTATCTCCATTATGCGCGGTTGTGACAATATGTGCTCATTTTGTGTAGTGCCATTTACACGTGGTAGAGAACGAAGTCGCGATCCTGAGAGCATTGTACATGAAGCAAAATATCTTTTTCAAGAAGGCTACCGAGAAGTAACTCTTTTGGGACAGAATGTGGATTCATACAGGTGGAACATAACAAAAAAGGGAGATGTAATTGACTCCGAAAAAGAAACGGTAAATTTTGCTCAGTTGCTCGAAAAGGTGGCCTTGGTAAATCCTGATTTGCGGATCCGATTCAGCACATCTCATCCAAAAGACATGACAGATGATGTTCTTCACACCATGGCTAAGTATGAAAACATCTGCGAGTATATTCATCTACCGGTACAAAGCGGAAACTCCGCTGTTCTTAAAAGAATGAATCGCGGCTATACGAGAGAGTGGTATATGAATAGAATCGAAGCGATCAGAAGAATTCTTCCCGACGCAGCGATCAGTACTGATATTATTGCCGGGTTCTGCGGAGAAACCGATAAGGAACATGCTGAGACGGTTTCTTTAATGAAAGAGGTGGAATACGAATTTGCCTACATGTTCAAATACTCTGAAAGACCAAAAACCTTGGCGGAGCGAAAATTTGAAGACGATATTCCTGAAGAAAAGAAACAGTCAAGACTCACCGAGATTATTAACGTTCAAAACGAGCACAGTTTAAAGAAGAACAAACTTTCGGTTGGAAAAACTTTCAAGGTTCTGGTTGAAGGAACTTCGAAAAAATCGGATGAAAAGCTATTTGGAAGAAATAGTCAAAATGCCGTGGTTGTTTTCGACAGAGGGGATATCAAAAAAGGAACTTACATCAACGTTAAAGTTACAGACTGCACTTCAGCTACTCTTTTGGGTGAAGTAGTGAGATAATAAAAGATGGAAACTCAGCAAGTAAAACAGCGCTTCGGAATCATTGGTAATTCGGGTTTGCTCAACCGAGCCATCGATATTGCGGTTCAAGTGGCTCCTACCGATATTTCCGTCTTAATCACGGGTGAAAGCGGTACGGGTAAAGAAACCATGCCACAGATCATTCACCAATTATCTGCACGAAAGCACGGCCAATATATTGCGGTGAACTGCGGAGCCATCCCCGAAGGAACGATTGATTCGGAGCTATTTGGACATGAAAAGGGAGCCTTTACCGGTGCTCACGACTCGAGAAAAGGATATTTCGAAGTAGCCAATGGCGGGACCATCTTCCTGGATGAGGTAGCAGAACTTCCCATTCAAACTCAAGTGCGTTTACTGCGTGTCCTTGAAACAGGGGAGTTTATCCGCGTTGGATCTTCCAAGGTAATCAAGACGAATGTCCGAATTATTGCCGCGACCAACGTTAACATGGAGCAGGCCATTTCGAAAGGAAGATTTCGTGAAGACCTTTATTATCGTCTCAACTCTGTGCCTATTTATCTTCCTCCTCTGAGAGAAAGAAAAGAAGACATTCACCTTCTCTTTCGAAAATTTGCCGTCGATTTTGCCGACAAGTATAAAATGCCTTCGATACGACTTGATGATGAAGCGAGGGGTCTTTTAGAAAGTTATTCCTGGCCCGGGAACATCAGGCAACTGAAAAACATAACCGAACAGCTTTCGGTAATTGAAGAAGAGAGATCGGTTAATTCGCACATCTTAAGACAATACCTCCCCGAGTTGGGAAAAACCAACCTTCCTGCGGTAGTCAAAAAAGAAGAAAGTGGAGGCGACTTCAGCGAACGAGAAATTTTGTACAAGGTGCTCTTTGAAATGAGACAAGACATCAGTGATTTGAAATCGATAGTGCTGGAGCTCATGCAAAATCGAACCGAAGGACAAGCAGTTAATACCAAAAATCCCGCTGCACTTAGAAGACTTTACAGCAATGACCCTGAACCGAAACCTGCTGAACCGCCAATCTATCACGAAGAAGTAGCTCCAACTGAATACAACATTTCTCGACCTGCCGAAGGGGTTCGAATTGACGCCCATGAGGAGGTTGAAGAGAATCTCTCTTTGGAAGACACGGAGAAGGACTTGATAGAACGTGCCCTCAGGAAACATAACAATAAGAGAAAGTGGGCAGCGAAAGAGCTCGGAATATCGGAACGGACTTTGTACAGGAAGATTAAAGAATACAACCTTAAGTAAGTTGAGAATTCGGCTTTACCTCCTAATAGTTAGTCTTGTTACAATCCATCCGGGTTGCACGGTGAGCTACTCTTTCACGGGTGCGGATATTCCTGCTGAGGCGCAGACCTTTTCGATACAAACATTTGATTTAATCACTCCGCAGGCACCGCCTGAATACGGTCTGCTTCTTTCGGAATCGATGAAGGATTTGATGTTAGCTCAAACCCGTTTGGATCTAATCGAAAAAAGAGGCGATCTGCAATTTGAGGGAGTAGTTACAGGTTATCAAATTGGTAATGCCGCCATTTCGAGTGATGAATTCACTACTTTAAATCGATTGACCATCACGGTTAGAATCAAGTATGTGAACACCATTGAAAAGGATAAGAGCTTCGAAAAGACCTTTTCAAGATTTGCCGACTACGACTCAGGGCAAGATTTTACCCAGGTTCAGGCCCAACTTGTAGAAGATATCAATAGTCAGCTAACACAGGATATATTTGACTCTTCATTGGGAGCTTGGTAAAATGCAAAGAGAACAGATAATATCCATGCTTGATACGGGGAACCTGCCCCCGAACATTGGTATGGATGATCTCGAGCGTTTATCTGCGAAATATCCCTATTGTTCTACATTTCATCTTCTATTGGCTGCGGGAGCGAAACAGCTTGAAGAGATTGAAGCCAAAGTATTCATCGATCGTGCAGCCGTCTATGTTCAAGACAGGTCCAAGTTGTACGATTTCGTGATTCGCGACGGACTCAAGCTACAGCTGGAAGAGGCAACAGAAGCAGAGTTTGAAAAAAAGGAATCACCCGGTGACGATTTAATCGTGACAGTAGTCTCAGAAGTTGATCCATTAGAAGAGCAAATCATGGCGGAAGCTCTTACTCATTTGGGGGAAATGGAAGTAAATGAGACTCTCCAGACAACCCCTGAGCGGGATGTTTATCCCGAAAGGGAAACACAAAAGGAAACACCCAAGAGTTTCGGAGATTGGCTCATTTCAATTGATCGAAAGTCCAAAGAGAATCCCGATCGAGCGATCATTGACAAGTTCATTTCCGAGGATCGAAAAATCAGTCCCGTAAAACAGGCTTTCTTTTCTCCTTCTAGAATGGGTAAGATGAGTTTGGTTGAAGACGAATCATTTGTAACTGAGACTTTAGCAAAAATCTACGAGCGTCAAGGCAATTATAAAAAGGCGGCAACTGCTTATAAGAATCTGTCCTTGAAATATCCGGAAAAAAGAGTTTATTTTGCCGCTCTTCAAAAAAGAGCAGAAGAGAACATTTAACAGAATTCCCAATGGAAGTATTCATTTTTGTATTGATCATTTTGGTTTGCGTGTTTCTCGCATTGATCGTATTAATCCAAAATCCAAAAGGTGGAGGACTCGATTCGAGCTTCTCATCGGCAAACCAAATAGGTGGGGTGCAAAAAACAGCTGATTTTCTTGAAAAAGGAACTTGGAGTTTGGCAATTGTTCTATTTGTACTTTGCTTGGTCAGCGCGGGCATTCAAGGCGGAGAGGGAACCACCTCTTCAGGCCAATTCGAAGAAACGGCACCTCAGCAAGCTCAACCAGAGCCTATAGATAGCGGAGATAACGCTGAATTTCCTTCAGACTCTGCCCAATAAGAATTTTTTTGTCTGTAAAAATGTCAGTGTGTCACCCACACTGACATTTTTTTTGGCCAAAATCGGAAATCTTTTCAGTCAAATAGGTCCGGCACATTTTCTGACAATAGGGATGCCGTAACTAAAATTGAATTCAATGTCAGTAAATCTTAAACCATTGGCAGATCGAGTGCTTGTCGAAGCAGCACCCGCCGAAGAAAAAACAGCCAGCGGAATTATCATACCCGATACCGCAAAAGAGAAACCCCAAAGAGGAACGGTAGTGGCCGTAGGAGAGGGTAAAAAAGATGAACCTGTAACAGTGAAAGTTGGAGATACCGTAATCTACGGTCAATATGCAGGTACGGAAATCAAAATAGAAGGTAACGACTACCTAATCATGAGAGAGTCTGACATCTTCGGTATCGTAAGCAACAACTAAGAAAACCTAACAAGAAAAAACCAATTAAAATGGCAAAGGATATCACTTTTGATGTAGAAGCACGCGATAAACTGAAGCGCGGAGTGGATGCATTGGCAGACGCCGTTAAAGTAACTCTAGGTCCTAAAGGACGAAACGTAATTATTGACAAGAAATTCGGAGCTCCATCCGTAACAAAAGACGGAGTGAGTGTGGCAAAAGAGATCGAACTCAAAGATGCCATCGAAAACATGGGAGCTCAAATGGTAAAAGAGGTGGCTTCTAAAACTGCTGACATGGCAGGTGACGGAACTACTACTGCAACCGTATTGGCACAAGCGATGGTGACGGCCGGATTGAAAAATGTCGCTGCAGGTGCAAACCCAATGGATCTGAAGCGTGGAATTGACAAGGCCGTTGAATCTATGATTGGAGAATTGAAAAAGATCTCTAAGGAAGTTGGAGATGACAATTCAAAAATCGAACAAGTAGCTACCATCTCAGCGAACAACGATAGCACAATCGGAACACTAATCGCTGAGGCCATGGCCAAAGTGAAAAAAGAAGGGGTAATTACGGTTGAAGAAGCAAAAGGTACCGACACATACGTGGATGTTGTAGAAGGTATGCAATTCGACAGAGGATATTTGTCGCCTTACTTCGTAACCAACTCAGAGAAGATGATCGCTGACCTAGAGAGTCCATTCATCTTGATCTACGACAAGAAGATTTCGAATATGAAAGATCTTCTTCCCGTATTGGAAAAAGCTGCTCAAACAGGAAAGCCTTTATTGATTATCGCCGAGGATGTTGAAGGTGAAGCACTAGCTACTTTGGTAGTTAACAAAATCAGAGGTTCACTAAAAATTGCTGCAGTTAAAGCTCCAGGTTTCGGAGATCGCCGTAAAGCAATGTTGGAAGACATCGCAATCTTGACAGGTGGCGCGGTTATTTCGGAAGAGCAAGGCCGTAAGTTGGAAGATGCAACTTTGGAAGATCTCGGAACTTGTGAGAAAATCACCATTGACAAAGACAACACGACGATCGTAAACGGTGCAGGTGAAAAAACTGCTATCGAAGCACGTGTAAATCAGATCAAAGCTCAAATTGAGACCACAACCAGCGACTACGACAAAGAGAAACTACAGGAGCGTTTGGCTAAGCTAGCCGGCGGTGTAGCTGTTCTTTACGTTGGTGCTGCTACTGAGGTTGAGATGAAAGAGAAGAAAGACCGAGTAGATGACGCACTTCACGCAACCAGAGCTGCAGTTGAAGAAGGTATCGTTGCAGGTGGTGGAGTTGCCTACTTGAGAGCACTGGAAGCTATTGAAAAAGTTGAAGGTTTGAACAGTGACGAAAAAACAGGTATCTCAATTGTGAAGAGAGCGATCGAAGAGCCTCTTCGTCAAATCGTTCAAAATGCAGGAGGAGAAGGTTCGATAATCGTACAAAAAGTAAAAGAAGGAAAAGACGACTTTGGATACAATGCGAGAACTGAAACTTTCGAAAACCTTTACGAAGCAGGGGTAATCGACCCTACTAAGGTTACTCGAATTGCACTGGAAAACGCAGGTTCAATTGCGGGTATGTTGTTGACTACTGAATGTGTAGTTAGCGACATCGAAGAAGATGAGCCAATGCCACCTATGCCAGGTGGAGGCGGAATGCCAGGTATGATGTAATTCGTCCACATAAACAAAAAAGAGCCATCCCTTCGGATGGCTTTTTTTATGCCTGAAAGCGTGTTTTGAGAAACTTAAGCTCAATCTGATTTTTGAAAAAATAACAGTACTGTCGTGGGGTAGAAGGTGAACTTCTTGTATTTGTTTTGGTTGTACTTGAAACCTTTCAATCGAAAAAATCGAAAAAGAATAGGATCAATGCTTAAGATGACATGAAAGAGATCAAAGCTTCAGGCCTCAAGCGGGCAGACCTGAAATATCTATTGAAAACTCCTGAATCAGATCTTATAGGAGAAATTATTCGGTTGAATCATACCATCTACAGTAACACCTTGGATGTAATCAAGGTATGTACTATTATTCGACAAAGGCGCAAGCGATAACGCCATTTCGTTAGCATTCTGTTAAAGTCCCTCAATCTTCTAAAGCTTGCCATTAAATTAGTGGTGTGAGTAGAAGGTTAATCGGAATTCTGATAATCCTGGCGCTAATAAGTGTTGCAGGAATCATTTCAACCCAGATCTATTGGCTTGACAAAGCTTTTAGGGTTCAACGTACTCAAATTGATCTTCGAAAAGAACAAGAAGCGGCTGAAGCAAAGCAATTCAACGACAGAGTTACCATAGCCCTCACCAATGTGGCAGACGAAATTCTGACCATCAACAATGATCCCGCTGAGCTATTTCAAGCGGTTAAGCAAATTCGGCCCAACTATTTCACCGTGGCCATTAATGATACGGTCCACCCATATTTGTTAGAGAGCCTTCTTAAGAACGAGTTTGAAAGGAGAAATATTCTGGAAAACTTCGAGTATGGCGTTTACGATTGTTTTACAGATAGCATTGTATTCGGTGATTACATCGCACTAGGAGAAGACACTTCCAAATCTGCGACAAGCGAAGTCCCACAAATAAAATGGGACAAGGATGGTCACTACTTCGGTGTGTTCTTCCCCGATCGCATACCCTATGAAATAAATGAAGCCTCGGCAGGGATTTCTACCTGGGTTTTCTCAGCGATCATCTCATTGATTGTGTTTGCCTTTTTCGCATATGCGATTTACATCATCTTGCGTCAAAAACGTCTGTCTGAAATGAAGACAGACTTCATTAATAATATGACCCACGAGCTGAAAACGCCAATTAGCTCAATCAGCTTGTCCAGCGAAGTTTTGCTAAACCCAAAAATCAATGAACAACCTCAGCGGTTAAAGCAATACGCCGAACTCATTTTTAATGAGGTAAAAAGGCTGAAGCTTCAGGTTGACAAAGTTTTGCAATTAGCGACCTTAGAAAAAGAAAAGGTCGATCTGAAGAAGTCAGAAATAGACATTCACGAGGTTCTTTCAGTAGCAACGAAAACCTTCGAAACCACAAACCAAAATCTCAAGGTCAAGCTTGAACTTGAAGCTGTTAACTCTGTTATTAAAGGAGATCAAGTTCATATTTCGAATATTGTTTTCAACCTTATTGATAATGCAATAAAATACAGCGAGGATAAGCCGGAAATTAAGATTGTGACCACCTCGAACAGGGAGTTAATAAGAACTGAAATTCACGACAAAGGAATAGGAATACCAAAGAAGTCGCTCCCATATGTTTTTGATAAATTTTACAGAGTACCAAAAGGAAACATCCATGATGTAAAAGGCTTTGGGCTTGGCCTTCATTATGTAAAACAAATGCTCGAATTACACGGAGGTAAAATCAAAGTCACCAGTGTGGAAGGAGAAGGCTCAGTGTTTTCATTTACCCTACCATTGAATCAATGAAAGACGTGACGCAAATTCTGTTAGTTGAAGACGATCCATCCTTGGGATTCGTCATACAAGATATTTTATCAGAAGCGGGTTATAAGGTACACCTTTGTCGAGATGGGAAAGAGGGATTGATGCAATTTCATTCGAAGAAGTACGACCTTTGTATCCTCGACGTAATGATGCCAAAGAAGGATGGGTTTGAGCTCGCAAAGGATATTCGAAAGATTGATTCAAAAATCCCGATAGTCTTTTTAACGGCAAAGAGTATGACTGCCGATAAGGTAGAAGGCTTCCGTTCGGGAGGGGATGACTATATCACCAAGCCTTTTAGCAATGAAGAGTTCTTGCTAAGGCTTGAGGCTATATTAAGAAGAAATCGCAACAATGGAGAAGTAGATAAACCAAAAGTCTTTAGCATCGGAAAATATCTTTTCAATGCCGAAAACTATGAGTTGAAGTGCGGCGATTTTGAAAAAGTCTTAACCAAAAAAGAAGCTGGAATCCTCAAGATACTCTCAGAGCAACCAAATCAGGTTATCGAAAGGGAACTCATTACCAATTTGGTATGGGGAGACGATAGCTATTTCGTTGGAAGGAGTTTGGATGTATTTATAACCAAACTGAGAAAGTATCTGCAAGAAGATGAAGCCGTCTCCATAAAAAACGTTCATGGAGTAGGCTTCAAGTTAGAGACCGTAAAAGAATCAGACTGACGGAAATTAGCCGGCGAGCTTGGCTTTTACCAAAGCGGCAATCTTGCTTCCATCGGCACGACCGGCCATTGCGGCATTCGCCATACCCATAACTCTTCCCATATCCTTCATACCTTCAGCACCCGTTTGCTGAATTATCTCCGATACCTTCGACTCTATTTCCTCGTCGCTCAAGGCCTTAGGCAAAAACTCCTCAATCACTCCTGCCTGAAATTCCTCTTCTTCGGCTAAATCAGGACGATTTTGCTCGCGGTATAGTGCCGCAGACTCTTTCCTTTGCTTGTGGAGTTTGCTGAGAATTTTCATCTCGGCAGCCTCAGTTATTTCCCCATCTCCACCTTTTGTGGCCTCTAATAAAAGAGCAGACTTTACCGCACGGAGTGCCGCCAATTTTTCCTTCTCCTTGTTCTTCATGGCCGTCTTGAGGCCATCGTTGATTTTATCTGCAAGTGACATTTGCTTTCTTTTTGACAAAAATACGGTCAATCAGTCCACATTGTCGTGCAAGAAGGGATTATTTGGTTTCAATCCTGATCTCTTTTCATCATCATCTGAGTTCTCAGACAAAGTGTAGCGAGATACCTCTGATTCGCTGCTGTGGGGAACATCATCCAATTTCACATTACGACGCTTGTAGGCGGGTTCTTTTTCTAGTTGAGTGAGACCTTCAGGCGTTTTCAATCGATCGGCCATCTCTCTTAAATTTCTGAGACGCTCTCGGTTTACTTGATTTACCACTTCAGCATTTACACGATTGACATTGCTTTCTTCAATTTCGGGTTCATCGTCTGTGTCCAGCGTGAAATACTCCTTTTCTGCACTTCCCGGATCAGCAGCCGGAGTTAAATCTTCTTCCGGTTGGATAGAAGTGGTTTCCTGTGGCTGTTCGGACACCTCCGATGGTGCCTCATCAAAAAGATTAAATCGAGTAACCTCAGGCTCTGCAACTTCGGGCGCAATCTCCTCTTCTGTAGTATCAGTCACCTCTTTCAAATAAGGTTCTTCCTCATCAGATCCTAAAGGATTATCCAATTTCTCGGATACCTTCTTCTCTTCTTTTTCCTCTGTATTCAGATGTAAACGCACCGGCTCTTCCATCTCAAATCCAGTATCAGGAGAAGTTCTAAATCCAGTTGCTATTATCGTTACACTAACCTCATCTTCGGCTAAAGTCTCATCGAACCCATGACCCCATATCACATCTGCAGAAGAACCTGCCGATTGTTGGATATAATCAGTGATATCCGAAATCTCGTCCATCATGATTTCATTCTCACCATAAGTGATGTTCAAGAGGATGTATTTAGCCCCTTCGATATCGTTGTCGTTGAGCAATGGTGATTCAAGCGCCTCTTTTGCAGCTTTAATTGAGCGATTCTCATCTCTGGCTGTCGCCTGACCCATTATGGCAACACCGCTATCTTTCATTACCGTATTGACATCGTTCATATCGACGTTTATCGCTCCGGTAACGGAGATAATCTCGGCAATTCCCTTGGCAGCAATGGAAAGAACATTATCAGCCTGTGAGAATGCATTTTTCAGGGAGAGATTACCGTATATCTGTCGCAACTTATCGTTCGTAATAACGAGTAACGTATCTACCGAAGCGCGCATTTCCTTCAATCCTTCAGAGGCTTGATTCATTCGCTTTCTTCCCTCAAATGTGAATGGAATGGTCACAATACCAACGGTAAGAATACCTAAGTCTTTGGCAGCTTTTGCTATGACGGGGGCAGCTCCTGTTCCTGTACCACCACCCATGCCGGCCGTAACAAAAACCATGTGGGTATTGTGTGACAGAATCTCTTTGATGTCGTCCAGGTTTTCGATAGCTGCGTTTCTTCCCACGTCAGGAATAGAACCGGCCCCTCTTCCTTCAGTCAAACTCTCTCCGAGTTGAACTTTGATAGGCACGGGACTAATATCCAAAGCTTGAGAATCCGTGTTGCAAACGATGAAGTCTACACCTTTGATTCCCGATTCATACATGTGGTTAACGGCGTTGCTTCCACCACCTCCTACGCCAATAACTTTTATGATGGAGGACTGGTTCTTAGGCATATCGAATTTCATAATGACTAGTTGTTTAGAGTTGGTGTTTTTTAAATATCGTCGTCGTCAAAAAATGATTGGCTCTTTGAAAGGATTTTGTCGAATAGGTTCATTTTGTCTTTTCCACCTAATCGAATTCCGCTTCTTCGACTTCCTTGTCGCCTGTTTTTCTTTTGGTATAGCGCATGGCCTTTCAGCACCAAGCCAATACCCGTTGCATACATCGGACTTGTTAGATCCTCGGCATTGTCTTTTCCAAGATGCTCGGTTGGGAAACCCATTCTGGTTTCCATTCCTGTGAGGTATTCAACTAACTGGGGCAAGTGTTTCAATTGTGATCCACCACCGGTAAGTACAATACCTGCAATCAGACGCTTCTCATAACCTGAGCTCTTAATCTCGTAGATAATCTGTTCAACAATCTCCTCCGTTCTCGCTTGGATGATATTAGCCAGGTTTCGAACCGAAATTTCTTTCGGATCCCTACCGCTAAAACCAGGGATGCAGACAATTTGATTCTCCATGCTCTCGGAGCTCAGGGCAGAACCAAACTTCACCTTGAGTTGCTCAGCGTGCTTACGAAGAATGCTGCAACCCGAAGCGATATCATCTGTGATAATATTTCCTCCGAAAGGAATTACCGCGGTATGTCTGATTATTCCATCTTGGAAAATAGCGATGTCAGTGGTCCCACCTCCGATATCAACTAAGACTACTCCTGCTTCTTTCTCTTCATTACTCAAAACAGACTCTGAAGAAGCCAATGGCTCGAGAACCAAATCACTAACTTCTAAATCAGCTTTGCTAACACTTTTGTAGATATTCTTTGCCGCGTTGACTTTACCTGTGATTATATGGAAGTTGGCCTCGAGACGAATTCCCGCCATTCCAATGGGGTCTTTTATTCCCTGTTCATTGTCGACTATGTACTCCTGCGGTAATACATGAATAATTTCTTCACCGGGGTTCATTACCAACTGGTGCATATCCGCTACAAGATTATCAATGTCTTCCTGAGAGATCTCCTCTTCGTGATCTTTGGCTTTTCTCGTTAGAATTCCTCGATGTTGAAGACTTCGAATATGCTGGCCCGCAATACCAACAACTACTTCACCAATTTCGGCACCTGATTTCTCTGTCGCTGATTCAACCGCTTTTCGAATTGATTCAACGGTACGATTAATATTACTTACTACTCCACTTCTCACACCAAGAGATTCAGACCGACCAAGACCGATAATCTCGACTTTGCCAAATTCATTGATACGTCCTACGATACAGGCAATTTTAGTAGTTCCAATATCAAGTCCAACGATTATTTCAGGTTCGTCCATGGGGCTATTTTTTTGTGCAAACAATTTGATCTTCGTATTTCAGATTTACCGACTTGTATTTATTCCAAGTCTCACCATTCATTCCTTGAGAATAAAAGGTTTGTAATTTTTCAAGTTTCGTTTTGTATTGGCCTGTGCCGAATATGATGAGATGATTCCCAACTTGTGGGTAAACCACCAAATCGCCGTTATTTTCAAAATTCAGATGTTGGAATTGGGCTTGCCAGAATTCATTTCCATCGATCTCCGAAGCCATTTCATAAACTGCTTTGAGTCGTGGCTTTAGTAGTGAACTCTCTACGGATTTCAGTTCCCAGTCGAGCGTATTCACCAATCCAAAACTTCCCGTGAAAACGGGTAATCGAATTGCTTTGATAAGAGAAAGAGGAATCAACACTCCCGATTCATCGATTAGAGCAGAAACCCCTGATTCATCATCAATTATTCGAGCAATAGGCCTCCTCTCAGATACTTCAATCTGAATTTCATGGTCGATTGTAGAATAGACAGCCGCGTGTTTTACATGTGGAATTGAATAAAGGGCTTCCTCTAAATGATCGAAGTCTATGCTGCGAAGGTTCATATTAACCAATTCTCCTGATGCCTCGCCAATTCTATTCCTTACCACTTCTTCATTGATGAGTGAGTCAGTACAAGCATGTGTTATCGAGATATTGAGCCCGGTGCATACCGAACCTGACTTCGAACTTTCAATAAAGCCAAGCAGTCCGAGGACTCCCAAGAAAACCACGGCATTACCAAACCACCTGAGCGCTTTATTTATCCTTTTCATCTAAGGCGTTCTTAATCGGTTCAATTAATCTATCAATATCTCCTGCTCCCATAGTAAGCAAGACTTCAGGGCTTAATCTTAGAACTTCTTCCACTATGTTTTCCCTATCCACCAACTTTTTATTCACCATTCGGACTTTATTCAGCAGCATTTCTGAATTAACTCCCTCGATAGGTTCTTCTCTAGCAGGATAAATTTCCATTAAGAGCAGATCATTAAGTGCTTCAAGACTTTTAGCAAAATCATCGGCAAAGTCTCTGGTTCTGCTGTACAAATGGGGTTGGAAAACACCTGTTATCTTGCTTTCCGGGTAAAGCTCTCGAGCGGAATCGACACAGGCATCGATCTCGGAAGGGTGGTGAGCGTAATCATCAATAAACACGCGATCATCCCTCCTGATATGGTACTCAAATCTTCTTTTTACACCACTAAAGGATTCTATTCCCCGCTCGATTGATTCCCAATCAAGGCCAGTATGTAGCGCCAATCCAATTGCCGCAAGGGCATTTTCTACATTGTGTCGACCCGGATAGGTCATTCTTACTTCTCCCAAATCATCGCCTTTCAAAATGACGTTGAACATATAGGCTCCTTCTTCAACGCGAAGGTTCTTAGTCGTCAAATCAGCGGTAAGACTTTCTACTGCATATTTGATGATCGGAGCTCTTGCGGAGAGCTGTATTCCCTCCCTCAGAAGAAGCAAGCCATCATCATGAACCAAATTGGCAAACTCTTCAAATCCCGATATCAGTTGATCGGGACTACCGTAAATATCAAGATGATCGGCATCGATCGAGGTAATAATAGCTGCATGCGGATTGAGACGTAAAAAAGATCGGTCGTACTCATCGGCTTCTACAACCATTAAATCTGATTCAGACGCAAGGACAAGGTTCGAGTTAAAGTCAGTGGCAATTCCACCCAAGAATGCATTGGTTCCTTTTTCAGAATAACTTAAAAGATAGGCTAGGATAGAACTGGTTGTTGTCTTCCCGTGTGTTCCCGCAACTGCATAGGTTTGTTTGTCCTTGCTAATCAAACCCAGAACTTCTGAACGCTTTAGCAATTCATAACCTAATGAAGAAACATAGGCCATTCCTTCGTGGCTCAGCGGGATTGCAGGCGTATAAACCATCAATACCCGATCATGCGATTGATTTAAGATACGCTCGGGAAAGGCTTCGGGTGATGCATCAAATGAAATCTCAATTCCTTCTTCAATCATCTGATCGGTTAGTGGCGAAGGAGTCTTATCATAACCCGCCACATCCATACCCTGATGTTTGAAATACCTCGCAAGAGCGCTCATACCGATCCCTCCGATTCCAAAAAAGTAAACGCTATTTATTCTTTGGCTATTCAATTTGCACCTATGAGTTCAAGAATTTCTTTTGCTATTCGGTCAGAAGAATCAGGTATACCAATCGACTTGGCATTCTTTCCCAGTTCCTTTGATCGATCCTGGTCGTTTAGAATGTCTTGTATTGTGTCCCAGAGTTTCTCTCTAGCCTCATTGTCTTTAACTAAGACGGCGGCATTTTTGCTCACTAATGCCATCGCATTCAATGTCTGATGATCTTCTGCCACGTTGGGTGAAGGAACAAGGATGCAAGGCTTACCAACTAGACACAATTCCGATAGGGCCATGGCACCTGCTCTCGAAACGATAAGATCGGCCGCTGAATAGGCCAAATCCATTCGCTCGATAAAAGGTGTAATGTGGAGGTTTTTCGGGACCCCAGTTGCCTTTAATTCTTCAGCTCGTTCGGAATATGACTTACCTGTTTGCCAGATAACCTGAATGTTTGATCGACCAATTTCATCAATGGCTCCTTCAATACTCTGATTGATTGTTCTCGCACCCAGACTTCCTCCAACAACCAAAACAATTGGTATGTCCTGTTCCAGCCCGAAATATTGAATCGCCTCTTTTCGATCTGCCTGAATCGAAACGAGTGATTGTCGCACCGGGTTTCCTGTCATTACCAGCTTTTGAGAGGGAAACCATTTTTCCATTCCATCATAGGAAACACAAATTTTATCGACCTTTTTAGCCAAGAGACGATTAGTGATACCAGGGAAAGAGTTTTGCTCTTGGATAAGAGAAGGGATTCGTTTTCTCGCTGCCACGTGAAGCAAGGGACCTGAAGCATATCCACCAACTCCAATAGCAACATCTGGTTTGAAGTCGCTGATAATCTTTTTGGAATCAGCTAAACTTCGCAATACTTTAAATGGGAAAGACAAATTCTTGGCGGATAAGCTGCGTTGAAGCCCACTTATGTTTAAGCCTTTAATTGGGTAGCCTGCTTTTGGAACTCGTTCCATCTCCATTCTTCCAATAGCGCCAACAAAAAGAAATTCCGCATCGGGTTGGAGTTCTTTCAATCTGTCGGCTATTGCAATGGCGGGAAATATGTGGCCTCCCGTGCCACCGCCGCTGATGATGATTTTAGGCGGTCGCATATTTTCTTCTCTTTATGGTGTTTTTTGATGTGGCCTTTTCTCCCAGAATATTGGTTCGGCTCACACTGAGAATCATTCCTACAGCAAGGCACGTAAACCAAATGGAAGTCCCTCCCATACTGACAAGTGGAAGTGGTTGCCCCGTGACTGGCAGAAGGTTTACCGCAACCCCCATATTTATGAAAGCCTGAAATGCCAATAGAAAGCTCAATCCTATGACCAGGAATGTGCCAAAGTTTCGTTGACAGCCTATACTGATTTTGATACTACGATAGAGGAATATCAAGTAAAGTAATAGCAAGCCAAATCCCCCGAGAATGGCACCATATTCCTCGATAATAAAGGCATATATCATGTCTGAATAAGGGTGTGGCAAATAATTCCTTGAATCTCCCGTTCCCGGTCCACTTGGTAAAACTCCCCCCGAATGAATGGCCATCATAGCGTGCTCAATTTGGTAGTTGGCTTCGCTATCTCCTGATTCGAAACTGGCAATTCGGGTCTTCCATGTTTCAACTCTTGGCAGCAGATTAGGCACTGCACTAGATAAGGTTAACAAGAGGGCGAAACCTGCAGCGGCTATTCCAACAACGGCGAGCAGGTGCTTTATCGGAATACCTCCAACAAAGAGCAAGGTGAAGCATACGAAAAAGAGCAGAGCAGCCGTGGAAAAGTTCGCGGGTAAGATCAACCCGCAAACCAATCCGATAGGCAATAAAATGGGGAGAAGTCCTTCTTTAAAACTGCTCAACTTGCTTCGGTTAACCACCAGCATTCTCGACACATAAGCCACAAGTGCTATTTTGGCGAAATCACTGGTTTGAAAATTTTGATTGATAATTGGAATTCTCAGCCAGCGGCTGGCATCATTTAAATTGACCCCGAGTAACAGCGTCAAAATGAGCAACACAACAGCCACCCATATTGCTATTTGAGAAATCCTGGAAAAGTATTTGTAATGGATTCGATGCACACCAAACATGATGAAAAACCCCGATGCAAGCATCAATCCGTGTTTGAAGAGGTAGTAGAAGGTATTTCCTCCCGTGTACTTGTATGCCAATGAAGATATACTGGAGTAAACAGCCAGAAGAGAAATCAAACCAAGACTGATACAAACCATCCAGATTACGCGATCACCCTGCAAATATGTCTTCCAAATATTCTTCACTTCCCTATATCGGCTACAAAACGTTTAAAAGCGGTTCCGCGATCAACGAAGTTTCGGTATTCGTCGTTCGCCAAGCAGCTGGGTGAATAAATTACCAGATCATCGGTCTCGGCAATGTTGTGGCAGACTACAACCGCTTCTTCCAGGTTGTCAGTTCTAACAAAGTCGTCAACGAGGTGATCCAGCTTTGCTCTCATATCATTACCATCGCCACCATATACAACGATGGCTTTGATTTTATAGCGTATATATTTCTCGAGCAAAGCATAATCGCGTTCATGGGGAGTAGTCGCTGATAGCCAAATGGCGGGTTTCATAATGCATTTAAAGCTGTCTCTGGTCGAAAGGAGGTCGGTTGATCGTGCGTCATTGACGAATTCAATTCCGTCAACTTCCTTTACAGATTCCATCCGATAGGCCGTGTTGGCGAGAGATTTTTTCAAACTTTCACGGGCCGTAAGATCACGGTCGACCGTGCTTTTTTTGCTTTTGTGTATGGTGTAAGATTTTCCTCCAGGCATGGTTTATGGGGTTTTGGGATTGGCTTTAATTTTCAGCAGTCGGTTGAAATAAGCTCCTCTTTCTCTAAAGTTTTCAAATGGTTCAATTGCAGGGCAGCCGGGTGAAAAAATGACAGTATCGTTGGCTTTGGCAATTTCTAAACTCAGATCTATTGATTCGGACCAACTCTCAGCTTTAACAAAAAAACCGAGGTAATCCCAGAGGGCTTCTTGCCAGCTCTCAGACAGATCTCCACAGGCAATTACAGCCTTTACTTTGTTTCGCAACAGGTCGGAACAATCACCGTAGTTATGGTCAAATTCGCCGAGTTGAGTAATCCATACAACAGGTGTTTCAAAGTGACTTAGCGATTCGATGACCGCTGCCGAACCGGTAGCAGCGGAGTCGTTCACAAAAGTCACTCCTTTGATCATGCCGGCAGGCTCAAGTGAAAATGGACGCTCCGCCTGAAGCGCTCTCATTCTGGAGCGAACGAGAAAATCGTTCTTACTTGAGTTGGTTGTGTTCTGGTTTTCCGACATGATGATGTAGTTTAAAGCGATTTAACCGCTTGCTTGAATTTGTGACCTCTGTCCTCGTAGTTTTCGAATAAATCGAAACTTGCACAAGCAGGCGATAAAAGCACAACCTCACCGCGATTTGCCAACTGATAACCTAAACCAACTGCCTCCACGGCTGATTTGGCTTCCGCGATATCTTCAACCCTTCCGCTAAAAGCTTCCAACGGCTTCTCGTTATCCTCACCCAAGCAGATAATTGCCTTTACCTTTTGATCGACGAGATCGTGAAGTATAGAGTAATCGTTACCCTTATCCACCCCACCGACAATCCAAACCACCGGTTTTCGCATGCTTTCAAGAGCATACCAGGTGGAGTTCACATTAGTGGCTTTTGAGTCGTTTACAAACTCAATCCCATGTATGGTTGCAACAAATTCGAGGCGGTGCTCAACATTCTGGAAATCAGCTAAACTTTCGCGCACAACTTCTTTTCGAATTTCCAGAATTCGAGCGGCAACACTGGCTGCCATTGAATTACGTGCGTTGTGTTTTCCCTGAAGTGCTAATTCATGTATGGACATTTCAAAAGGTTTATCGGTAAGGTTAATATTCAGTTTATCGTTTATTAATTCTGCGCCGTTCTTAACGGGTCGGTTCAATGAAAAGGGATGAAGGTTTGCCTTGACAGAGCGATCTCCAAGTGCTTTTTCCACTATGGGGTCATCAGCACCATAGATGAAATGGTCTGATTCATCTTGGTTGAGAAGGATCTTAAACTTCGCATCGACATAATTCTCCATTTTACCGTCATACCGATCTAAATGATCAGGTGTGATATTCAGAATCATGGAGATGAAAGGTTTAAATCGATCTATATCATCTAGCTGAAAACTGCTTACTTCCAAGACGAAATACTCGTGGTCTTTGATTGCCAGTTCACCGCAGAAGCTGTTTCCAACGTTTCCTGCCAAGCCAACATCCAATCCCGCTTTTTTCAGGATATGGTGAGTTAGCAGGGTAGTGGTTGTTTTTCCATTTGTTCCGGTAATGGCAATGATTTTCGCTTCGGTGTGTCTGCTTCCAAATTCAATCTCAGAGATAATCTGTACTCCACGTGAACGAAATTCTTTGACAACCGGAACATGGCTTGAGATGCCCGGACTTTTAACTATCAGATCAAATGATCCTTTCAGCGCTTTCTCATGGGTTCCTTCTTCCCATTCAATTCCCGACTTTAAAAGAACGTTTTGGTATTTCTCAGGTACCGTCCCGAAATCCGAAACGAACACCTCATAACCCTTTTTTCTGGCAAGTAAAGCTGCACCCGTGCCACTCTCACCTGCGCCTAAAACCAAGAGATTCACTTATCTCAGTTTTAGAGTTACAATTGATAATACCGCCAAGAGTATTCCGACAATCCAAAACCGCGAAACGATTTTCGATTCGTGATACCCAAGTTTTTGGTAGTGATGATGCAGTGGAGCCATAAGGAAAATCCTTCTGCCCTCCCCATATTTTCGCTTGGTGTAGCGGAAGTAAGAGACCTGTAACATCACTGAAATATTTTCTATTAGGAACACCCCGCAGAAAAGCGGAATGAGTAATTCTTTACGAATGGAGATGGCAAAAACCGCAATGATCCCACCAAGTGCCAAGCTCCCGGTATCACCCATAAAAACCTGAGCCGGGAATGAGTTATACCATAAAAATCCTATACACGCACCGACAAATGCTGATATAAATACCGTAAGTTCACCCGATTCAGGAATGAACATGATGTTCAGATAATCTGAAAAGACAAGGTTACCTGATACAAACGCAAAAATGGCCAGGACAACTCCAATGATGGCCGACGTTCCCGTTGCCAAACCATCCAATCCATCGGTAATATTAGCCCCGTTTGAAACAGCGGTGACTACGAAAATGACGATGGGAATAAATACCAACCAAGCCCATTTTTTTGCAGTATCCTTAGATAGGAAGCCCAGTAACCAGGAATAGTTGAATTCATTGTTCTTTATAAATGGTATGGTCGTATTGACAGTCTTCTCCTCCACCCATTCAAAAGCGGCCTCGGTACCTTCTTGGTTCGGGTCATAAACCTTTCGTTTACTAACCACATCTTGATTGAAGAACAGCAACGCTCCAACCAAAACTCCAACTCCTACCTGACCAACGACCTTAAACTTACCTGCCAGACCTTTCTTGTTCTTCTTGAATACTTTAATGTAATCATCGATAAATCCGATACCTCCGAGAATCACGGTAGTAAGAATCATGATGATCACGTATATATTATCCAATCGAGCAAAGAGAAGAGTAGGAATTAAAATTGCCGCGATAATTATCAGACCACCCATGGTTGGAGTACCCTGTTTCTCGAGCTGCCCCTTAAGACCTAAATCTCTCACGGTCTCTCCTACTTGTTTTCTATGGAGTAATTGAATCAGCCTTTTTCCGAAAAGGAGAGATATCACCAAAGAAGTGAGAACCGCCATGGCCGCACGAAAAGAAATGTATTGAAACACCCCTGCGCCTGGAATAGCGTATGCCTGATCTAGATATTCGAAAAGATAGTAAAGCATTAACTCTTCAACTCTTTAAAGGTTTCTTTAACCGTTTCCATATCATCAAATGGAAATCGTTCTCCCTTGATCTCCTGATATTTTTCGTGACCCTTTCCAGCCACCAAAACCATGTCGTTTGGCTCGGCCATGCTGCATGCCATTCTTATTGCTTCCGTGCGATCGAGGATAGTGTTCGTTTTCTTGTAGTCTTGAGGTTCGACCCCCTTCTTCATATCATCGGCGATGTCTTTCGGATCCTCATCTCTGGGATTGTCCGCTGTAATTATGACTCTATCACTGAATTTACAGGCTATTGAAGCCATAATCGGCCGTTTGGTCTTATCGCGATTTCCACCGCAACCCACAACTGTAATTACCTGTTCATTTTTGGTTCGAACCTCACCAATCGTTCTCAGTATGTTCTCTAATGCATCAGGAGTATGCGCATAATCGATAATGGCATTGATTCCATCCGAGCTTTTGATCAACTCGAAGCGCCCTGCCACCGGATTTATATTACTCAATGCGGTTAGAACGTCCATCTTCTCTAACCCCAGAAGGCATCCCGCAGAATAGGCACATAGAATATTGTATGCGTTGAAGCGACCAACCAGCTTCGAATACAAATCGAGACCATCAAGATTAAGATGCAGTCCTGAAATTAGATTTTCGATGACCTTGGCCCGATAATCCGCCATGGCTTTTAAAGCATAAGTCCTTTTGGTTGCCGCCTTGCAATTTTGAAGCATGATCTCACCATGACGGTCATCCAAATTCACCAATGCAAAGGCGTCATGTGGAAGCATGTCGAAAAGCATCTTCTTGGCGGCGATATAATTATCGAATGTTTTGTGATAATCAAGGTGATCGTGACTGATATTGGTAAATATTCCCCCGGCGAATTCTATTCCGCCCACTCTATGTTGATGGAGGGCATGAGAACTAACTTCCATAAAGCAGAATCCACATTTTGCATCAACCATCTTTCTCAAAAGGGCATTCAATGCAATAGGGTCAGGGGTAGTGTGAGTAGCACCCAAACGTTCATTTTGGATTCGATTCTCCACCGTAGAAATCAAACCAACCTTTTTCCCTAATAGCTGAAACAGGCGGAATAGCATGGTGGCAGTGGTAGTTTTACCATTTGTTCCTGTCACGCCGACGAGTTTCAATTCTGCCGATGGATTATCATAGAAGTTGGTCGCCAAGTAACCCAAGGCCTTTCTAGAATCTTCTACTTCGACGTAGGTAATTCCCTTGCGCTTTGTTTCGGGAAGCTCTTCACAAACTATGGCGACAGCGCCTGCCTCGATCGCTTTCTCTATAAAACCATGACCATCAGCAAGCTCACCTCTAACCGCTACGAAAAGTGAAAACCTTGTCACTTGCCTCGAATCAAAGTGAATCGACTCAATTGCGATATTGGTAGTCCCCTCAACATGTGTGATGCGAGAACGATATAATATGTCTTTGAGCAGTTTCATATTTACGATAGCTCGAGGGTAATTGATTTGTACTTGTTAGAATCGGTACCTGGTGGTATGCTTTGATTGGTAATCATTCCCGATCCTTTGAACTTCACGGTTAATCCCGCTTTTTCAAGAAGGTATAGACCATCTCTCAGTCCCATACCCACCACATTCGGGATTTTATCATCAGGAACCGAACGACGACTGATAGTGACCGTATCGACACCTGATTTGGTAGAAACCCAGGGATAATCTTCAGATGAATCTTCTACAGGAACTTCGAAGGCAGCAAAAATTGTCGCTAAATCGTTACCATTGCCGCTCTTTGAAATAGGAACTCTGACTGCTAAGCGCTCTGTCTGCGGTTCAATTTGCTCATGAAGGTCGAGTCGGCTTGCATAAACTTTATCTGCAATTTCTTTAAATACAGGACCTGCTACTCGATTTCCGTAGTACACATTATTCGATGGGCCGTTTACAACTACCATACAGGTATACTGCGGTTCCTCTGCTGGAAAATACCCAACGAAAGAAGCCTGATAACTCACCTTCTCTTCATACCTATACCCGTACTGGTCATTAGCAATCTGGGCCGTACCCGTTTTACCTGCGATAGAGTAAGCTCCAAACCTCAAGTTTGAAGCGGTTCCTTCTTCGGTAACTACACTTTCCAACATCTCTTTGGCCATTGCAATGGTAGTGCTCGAAGCGATCATTGGATTAATCACTTCAGGTTTGAAATCGCGAATCACCAATCCGTTTCGTTTGATCTCATCAACAAAAATTGGCTTTACCATTCTTCCGCCGTTGGCTACGGCATTGTAGAAGGTCAAAATCTGCAAAGGAGTCATTAAGGTCTCGTAACCAATACTCATCCAAGGAAGCGTTGTTCCGGACCATGTCGGATCAGAAGGGTGCTTGATCTTAGGAGAACCCTCTCCCGCTATCTCGATACCAAGTTCATCGCCCAAGCTCATTTTATGTAATCGATCAACAAACTCATCAGGGTTTTCTTTGTATCGCTCGGTGATCAATCTGGAGATGGCCACATTGGAGGACTTCTGAAAGGCCTTTTTAACGTTTACAACTCCATAACCCTTTTTATTGCTGTCGCGCATTGTTCGGTCATAAAACTTAAATCGACCCTTTTCAGTATCGACTGAATCAGATAGATCCAGGAGTCCATCTTCGAATGCAGCCATGAGGGCTGGTAGCTTGAAAGTTGATCCCGGCTCAGTCGCTTCACCTACGGCGTAATTATACACTTCGCGATAGAGGCTATCTTCACCCATCGTAAGGTTAGCTATTGCACGAATCTTGCCTGTTTCCACCTCCATTAGTATTGCACATCCATGGCGCGCATCGTGCAGTTCCAACTGTTTTCTGAGTGCGCTCTCAGCTACATCCTGTATGTTGATATCAATGGTGGTGTACAAATCACAGCCGTCGGTCGGTTCAACCTCGTTCGTGTTGTCGATGGGCATCCATATTCCACCCGCCAGGCGCTTTTCATAACGCTGACCTGGTTTTCCCGATAAATCCAAATCATAGGCTCCCTCCAATCCAACAGGGCGAACATCTTCGCGTTCATAACCGATGGTTCTGGCAGCCAAGCTGCCGTATGGTCTCTTGCGAACAGTATATTTTTCGAATATTACGCCACTCTTGAACCTCCCCCTCTCCCAAAAAGGAAATTCTTTTGCCTTAAGGATTTGGTCGTGATCCGCTTTTCCTTTAACACGATAGTATCTCGATTTCTCACGGTGAGCTTTGAGAAGATCTCGCTTGTACTCTTCTTGTGTCCTTTCCCCGAATAGTTCGCTCAAAGAAAAAGCCAGTGAATCAATTTCAAGACTAAATGACTCTTGATCGAAGCCTTCACAACCAAAGTCCATTCGGATATCATATATCGGAACTGAGGTGGCGAGAATATTGCCATCGTGGGTGTAAATATTCCCTCTAATTGGCGTTATTTCTCGCAAGTCGGTGGTGAGCTGCTCTACTTTAGATTGCCATTTTTCAGTTTCGGTAAACTGAATCATCAGAATTTTTCCAAAAACCAAGAGGGCAAAAAGGCAGAAGGCAAGAAAAATGACATAGGCCTTATTGACTATTTGCTTCTTTTCAGTCATTCTTTATTCCTCGTTTTCTTTAGGGTAATGAATAACTTTAGGAGGATCGGTTGATTCCTCCAGACCTAATTGACTGATGGTTCGCGCAACTTGCGATTGCTGCTTCAATTTTTCCAGGCGCGCGTTAACCGAAAGGTTAGCTGCTTTCATTTCTCGCAGATAGGCTTCCGACTCAGCGAGCTCCTTCGCATTCCGCTCGCCAAAATATCCGAAGCTGATGTAAGCAATCATGACCGCCACTAAAAAGAAAATGAAGCCCATATTTGACTGAACGAAACCCTTGGTCAGGAAATTTCCGCTCAGAAGTGAACTCAATCCCTTAGAGATTCCGGCGTTGTTTGGTTTCTTTTTTGCCTTGCCTTCGGTCTTCATTGCTTTTCGGCAACTCTCATTTTTGCGCTTCGCGCTCGTTTATTTTTTTCAATCTCTTCCTCCGAAGGGGTAATGGGCATTCCTGCCTTTGGGGTTAGCGGTCTGATCAGGTTTCCGTAAAAATCTTTCTCTACCTCGCCTTCAAAATTGCCTGTCTTCATATAGCGCTTCACCAATCTATCTTCCAAGCTGTGATAGGATATGACCACCAACTTTCCTCCCTCTCTAAGCATCTCCGAAGCTTGAGAAAGAAATTCCTTTAGGACCTTCAGCTCATCGTTTACTTCAATACGAATGGCTTGAAAAATCTTTGCCATTCCCTGCTTGCGCTTAGTAACAGGAAAGAATTTTTCTAATGCTTGAACCAATTGCCCGGTAGTCTCGAACTTATTTTCTTCTCTGAGATTTATTAGTTCAGCAGCAATCCTTCCAGAGCGATTGATCTCACCATATTCCTTCAGGATTTTGGTCAAATCCTCCAGCGAATAGGAATTCACAACTTTTTCTGCGGTGAGTGTAGTCGTTTTCCCCATCCTCATATCGAGTCGACCATCATAGCGGATTGAGAATCCTCTGTCAGCCTTATCAAACTGGTGAGAAGAAACTCCCAAATCAGCCAAAATTCCATCTACCCTGTTTATTCCAAGAAAACGCAGGTTGTTTTTCAGGTATCTGAAATTTGCTTTGACCAAAACGAACCGTTCATCGTCGATGCTATTCTTATGAGCGTCTTCATCTTGATCAAAGGCGATTAATTTTCCCTCATTACCCAATACGGAAAGAACTTTGCGGGAATGTCCTCCCCCGCCAAAGGTGACGTCTACGTACACGCCATTTTTATCTTGAATTAGCTGATCAACACTCTCCTTGAGTAAAACAGGATCGTGATAACCAGCGTCACTCATCACTTTCAGTCTTACCACCCATCACCTCTTCTGATAAGGCAGCCATATCAATATCTTCTTCGAGCATGGCTTCGTATAAACCCTTACTCCAGATTTCCATTCTGTCACCATTTCCGGTAAGCTTCACCTCCTTAATCAGTTCAGCATACTTACTCAATGATGAAGGAAGCAGTAATCTCCCTGTACCATCTAAACTCACCCGTGTTGCACCATTACTAAAGCGGCGAATGAAACGCTGATTCTTTTCTACAAAGCGATTGAGCTTCCTCAATTGACCCGAAACATCGTCCCATTGCTGAGCGGGGTAGAGTATCAGGCACTTTTCGAATAAATCTCGGTTGATGACGAATCCCTCGTGAAGAACATCTGCCAGCTGTTTTTTGAGCGGAGCAGGAAACATCAAACGCCCTTTGGCGTCGAGTTTACAATCATATTCTCCAAGCAAATTCAGCATCGACAAAATGTAGTTTCAGGCTAAAGTAGAAAATACTTACCACTTTTTTCCACTATCTACCATTTTTTACCACCATGTTGAAAAGTTACGGTGATGACGCAGGAAAATTCATCGATGGAGCTGTAGAACACAGCCGAATATGAAGGTGAATTTGGGGGAATTTAAAGCCTTGAATAAAGGCTTCTAAGAATTCTTTGAACACTGCCCTGTGCAGGAATTGTGGTACTACCCCCAACCAACTCCATCTTTAAAAAAGTCTATATTTGGGTGCTTACACACGATATGCAGTATACAATCAAAGAAGAGGGGCAATTCAAGTTTTTGGATAAAGGCGAGGGTCAACCGCTAGTTGTATTACATGGATTATTCGGGGCATTAAGCAATTTCAACGGTGTGATAGAGCATTTCAGCAGGTCATTCCGTGTTATTGTTCCCATGATGCCATTGTACGATATGCCTTTATTAAAAACAGGTGTAGGATCACTGGCGAATTTTATAATCGATTTCTTGGAATTCAAAGAATTGAACGAGGTGATTCTTTTGGGAAATTCACTTGGCGGACATGTAGCTTTAGTCGTATCAAAAAGAAGACCTGAACTTATCAAATCGATGATTCTAACGGGTAGCTCAGGATTGTACGAAAATGCTTTTGGAGGATCTTTTCCAAGAAGAGAAGACCGGGAATACATCAGAAAAAAAATTGGTGTCACTTTTTATGATCCTGCCATGGTCACCGAAGAATTGGTTGATGTGACATTTGATCTGGTTCAAGACAGATCAAAATTGGTTAAGGTATTGGCATTGGCGAAATCGGCAATTCGACACAACATGCGTGAAGACTTGGTCAATTATCAGATGCCCGTGTGTTTAATCTGGGGGAAAAATGACACGATCACGCCTCCTGAGGTTGCGGATGAGTTCAACGAAAAACTACCCGATTCAGAACTATTTTGGATAGATAAATGTGGCCATGCTCCTATGATGGAGCACCCGGACGAATTCAACCAGCTCTTAGATAATTGGTTGGCCAGAAGATTTCCAAATGATTGAGATAAAGGCTGACTTTTTAAAAAGCAGTCAAACTCCAAAACAATGCCCCCCGGCAAACGTCCCGGAATATGCCTTTGTTGGGCGAAGCAACGTTGGCAAATCTTCATTGATCAACATGCTGACAGGGCGAAAAAACCTGGCAAAGACTTCGGGTAAACCCGGAAAGACACGATTAATCAATCACTTTGAGATTTCTTGGCCTGGAAAATCGGATAAATCCTCTTGGTACCTGGTTGACCTGCCTGGATATGGATATGCTCGTGTTTCAAAAAAAGAAAGAAGCGAATTCCAGAAGCTCATTTACCCCTATATCCGCAATCGCGAAAATCTGATGTGTCTGTTCGTTCTGATTGATAGTCGTCATTCACCTCAGCAAATAGATCTGGAGTTTATGGCTTATTTAGGTCAAAACGGAGTTCCTTTCGCCATGGTTTTTACCAAAAGTGACAAATCTAAACCCGTAGCACTGGAGAAAAATATTGAGGCATACAACGAGAGAATGCTCCAGGACTGGGAGGAACTTCCTTCTCAATTCTTGACCTCATCAGCCAAAATTCAAGGAAGAGACGAAATTCTGGCCTTTATTGAAGAGACCAATCCTCTCTTTAAAGCTTAGGAAATAATTTTTGTTCGCTCGGCAAAGTCTTTAGCGAAATTGCGAATCTCAGCGGAGATTTCACTTTGCCCTGTAGCTCTAGCGTATGTGTCGGCCATTGTGAGGAATGATTGATGGAAAAAACGCTGCATGTCGTATACGCTCATGTCTTTATTCCACAAGTCTATGCGAATGGTATTGTCTTCTTTTTCATCCCAAAGCGCCAGCATTAGAGCCTTACACTTTCCTCCTTCATCGTTGTCCTGTGCTTTCCACTTCAACTCGATTGGAACGTGATTTTCATCCACGCCAACATCTATGCTAATTGTCGACCTTTTTTTTATCTCTTTCTTGTCCATTTAATTTGGCTTATACGATTGTAGGATGACCTGAGCATTGGTACTCATCAACTCCTTCAGAGAAACCTTTCCGTTCTTGTCCATAAAGGATTCTACCATCTGAAGGCCCAGCCAATTACCTACTCCTCCAGGTGATTCGGGGGGCATTCCAGGTGTGAAAGGGCCATCGCTGACAAGTTTATTTATTTCTCGAAAATCCTTTGTGAAAACCATGTCGTTCTCAAGCAAATGAGTCCATATTCCAAATTCGTTATCACGACACCATTCGAGCTGATCGGATGAATAATTCAATAATAATTCGTCAGAAACATTAGAAAGAACCTTGGTTAAGAACAACACCTTCCCGCGAAATACAATCTGATTTATCAGGTCCTCACCACTTAATTCCTGATGCCGATAAAAGAGCCAACCTTTAAAAGCGTTAATGGATAAATATTCCGGGCGCATCTTGTCTCTCTTATACTGAGGAAAGAGATCCGGAGGCAGCTTACGAACCACTCTGTTATCAGAACTTAGATACCACTCTAACCCAACACCCAGCCAGCGATCTGAGGGAAATATTCCAACATTGAAGCCAGAATTGTAGGCGACTAGCTGAGGGAGCGTATCGAGATTGAAATGCGCAGCATAAGACGCTAACCAAGAGCCTAACTCTTTTTCCTGAACGTTAAGATCGGGGTAGGCCTCCGAAATGAGACTTCCCAAATCAGCCCAGACGGGATCATTGGTAAACCGCATCATAAAACCAGGTAGCATCGGATTCTCGGGTTCGGGCATTTGCATGATTTGTGTGCAGTACAAACCAAAAAAGTCTCCAAACTCCGTGTTCAAAGATGAAATATCCAATCCCGAAATCTCGTTGTCAAGGCTGTAAATGGCCATATCCATCCGCTTGAATTCAGCCGAATATGCAATTTCAGAAGTATCAATATCGTACCTCGAATCTGAACAAGAGAAAAGAAATAAGATGCTTCCTAAAAGTAGAATAGGAACAATGCGACTCATGCTAAAAACCGTACTTTTGGCGGAAATCAAGGAAGCAAAATTAATGAAAAAGATAGCCCTCCTCTCATTTGCGTTATTCATTTGCGGATTGACATTTGGTCAAGAACAAGTGCCACAAAACTCCATGGGTGCACCTGGTCAGAAAGTGAGACTAGGTTTGGCATTTTCACCCGTGATTTCTTGGTTTAATACATCGGGTGATGCGGGCTTAGTAGACCCTGATGGCCCTCGATTCAACATTGCTTTTGGGTTAAATATGGATTTCCGAATAGCGCAAAACAGCAATTACTACCTGAGTACAGGACTGTTTTTGTTGAATACTGGCGGAACCATTAGACACGATTACTTCACCGAGAATGACAATGGCGAATTCTTTTTGTCTGAGCGGACTGCTGATTTTAGAATCAACTACGTGAATATCCCTTTAACCGTGCTACTCCGCACAAACGAAATTGGATATATGCGGTATTTTGGTCGAGTTGGGTTTGATTCCGCTTTCAATACAAACTCCACTTTCGATTATGAGGATTTTCGTTCGGATGTAAATCAAACAATTGCCGTTGAAGACGAAGATGCTTCAGACTTCACTTCCCTGGTGAGATTTGGGCTGAGAATTGAAGCGGGTTTTGAATACAATATTGGCGGTACAACCAACCTCTATTTCTCAGCGGCCTATAACAGTGGGTTGAACAACGTCTTTAGTGAAGACTATAAGCTGCCTACGGGTGCAGAAGTAGATGATCCATCAGGACAATTAGCGATTGATCCAGAGACGGGACAACCATTTGTCGATCGACGAGTGAAAGCTTCCACTAACATGGTAGTACTTACCGTTGGCGCTTATTTCTGAACAATCCAATATTCTCTGAGTTAGGTAAATATGGATGCAGAGAAAGTAAAAGAATACATCGTTGATTGGCTGAAGTCTTATTTGGATTCCAGCGGCGCTCAAGGATTCGTAGTGGGCGTTTCAGGAGGGATTGATTCGGCAGTCACCTCGGCGCTCTGCGCCAATACTGGAAAGCCCACTCTCTGTCTTGAAATGCCGATTCACCAAAATGCAAATCAAGTTGGTCGTGCTCGAAAGCACATTGAAAAACTACAATCTAATTTTTCAAATGTAGAATCGGTTCAAGTAGAACTGACAGAACTATTTGACGCATTTGTCAAGTCCCTTCCGCAAACAGGCGATAAAGAAAAACACGAATTCAGTTTGGTGAATACCAGGGCGAGATTCCGAATGTCGACGCTTTATTACTTCGCAGCACTGAGAGGGTTCATCGTCGCAGGAACGGGAAACAAGGTGGAAGATTTTGGTGTTGGATTCTACACCAAATACGGAGATGGCGGCGTGGATATCAGTCCGATAGCCGACTTGATGAAAACCGAGGTCTACGCAGTTGGGAATTCATTGGGTATCATCGAAGAAATCATGCAAGCCCCCCCAACAGATGGACTCTGGGGTGATGACCGAACTGATGAGGATCAGATTGGTGCATCTTATCCCGAACTCGAGTGGGCTATGGAATTCGAAGGAAATGAAGCGTCTCTTTCACAAAGACAAAAAGAAGTGCTGTCGATTTATCGGGATTACAATCGACGGAACAAGCACAAAATGCTGCCCATTCCAGTCTGTGAAATCCCTGAAAGTTTGAAGTGAAATTCTTCTAACTGATCTCCCAAGTATTCGTTCCCCTCAACAGCTCATCCAAATCTCCTTTTCCCGATTGAGAATAGCTCCTTTCGATCTGATCGTGCAAGAGTTCCTCGTACCTGGGTTTATCTTCTTGATAAAACACACCGAAAGGACGAGGTAAAGATCCGTTTTCACCGGTAGGCATTTCAAAGCATCTCATTAAGACTCCTGCCTTGAAGTGATCAGTTTTGTCGTGAATCCATAAGTCTTCTTTGCTAAACTCACCCGAAGTCAAATCAACTACTATTGGTGTTGCTCCATCTAGCCTGATTCCTTTGGATTCATTCTCTCCAAAAAGCATTGGCTGACCGTGCTCGACGAAGACAGTACTGATCGGCTTACTGTTTTTATCCGTAAAAACTCCAAATGCACCATCATTGAAGACATTACAGTTTTGGTAAATCTCCACTAACGATGTTCCTCGATGCTTATCGGCTTCAGCCAAAATTACTCGTAGGTGCTTGGGGTCACGATCCATGGTCCTGGCAATGAAGGTCCCGTCGGCACCAGCCGCTAAAGCTAAAGGATTAAAAGGGTGATCGATACTTCCCATCGGCGTACTTTTTGTAACTTTTCCCTCAGGGGAAGTCGGTGAGTACTGACCTTTGGTTAAACCGTAAATCTCATTATTAAACAGAAGTACATTCAAATCAAAATTCCTTCTGAGCAAGTGGATCAAGTGATTACCTCCAATAGAAAGTGCGTCACCATCACCGGTAATTAGCCAGACGCTTAGTTCAGGATTAGCAATTTTTAAACCACTGGCGATTGCAGGGGCCCTACCGTGAATACTATGCATACCATAAGTATTCATGTAGTAAGGAAATCTAGAAGAACAACCGATTCCTGAAATGAATACGATATTCTCTTTTGGAATTCCCGTTTCGGGAAGAACGCTTTGTACCTGTTTTAGGATAGAGTAATCACCGCACCCCGGACACCACCTGACCTCTTGATCGCTCGAGAAATCTTTGGACGTGTATTTTGTAAGTTCTTGTGTCATGATTCTTCGATAAAATTCAAGGCAGCTTCCTTGATTTCAGATGATGAAAATGGCAATCCTTTGATCTTAGTTAACGGTTTCGCATCGATTAAAAATTCGCTGCGAATAATCTTAATCAGTTGTCCGTTGTTCAACTCAGGTATAACAACTTGATCAAATTCCCTGAGCAAGTCCCCAAGATTCTTTGGGAAGGGCACCAAATGACGTAAATGAATTTGCGCTACGGAGTAACCCTCGTTTAGTAATTCCTTAACCGCAGTTTTAATGGCCCCATAGGTAGATCCCCATCCAAGAATGCAGAGTTTAGCTCCTGCCTCGCCATGATCAATTTTTTGTTCCGGGATGTAATCAGCTATCTTCTGAATTTTCTCATTTCTCAGGAAAACCATCTTTTCGTGGTTCTCAGGATCATATGAAACATTTCCAGTTTCATCTTCTTTCTCCAGCCCTCCGATTCTGTGTTCCAGACCACTCGTTCCCGGTAACGCCCATTGCCTAACACCTTTTTCATCTCTGCGGTAAGGCATGAACTCATCTTCCACTTCTCTGATAATTGGAGGATGGATTTCATTCAATGAGTCCGCTGAAGGAAATCTCCAAGGCTCAGCACCATTGGCGATGTATCCATCACTTAAGAGAAATACGGGCGTCATATGTTCGATAGCGATTCGGACCGCCTCAAACGCTTGATTAAAACAATCGCGTGGAGAGGACGGGGCAATCACGGGTATTGGCGCTTCGCCATTTCTCCCATATACTGCTTGAAGTAAATCAGCCTGTTCGGTTTTCGTAGGGAGCCCGGTAGAAGGCCCTCCTCTTTGCACATTAACAATCACCAAGGGTAATTCCAATATGCAAGCCAAGCCTAGTGCTTCTCCCTTAAGAGCTATCCCCGGTCCGCTCGAAGCGGTAATTCCGATGTTACCCGCAAACGCGGCTCCAATGGCCGATGTAATGGCTGCGATTTCGTCCTCCGCTTGAAAGGAACGAACGTTAAAGTTTTTGTGCTTGGAAAGTTCGTGTAGGATGTCAGAAGCCGGTGTAATCGGATAACTTCCGTAGAAAAGAGGTAAGTCAGCTTTTTGGGATGCCGCAATCAAACCCAGGGCGAGAGCCTGATTTCCCATGATGTTTCGGTAAACTCCTTTAGGAAGCGGTGCGGGTTTCACTTCATAGCGAGTGGTAAAAGTCTCACTGGTATCACCAAAGTTGTAGCCGGCTTTAAGAACCGATAAATTGGCATCAATCAGTTCCGGTTTTTTCTTGAACTTGTCGCGCAAGAAATCCTCAGTTGGCTTTAGGTCACGGTTGTACATCCAGTAAAGAAAGCCGAGTACAAACATGTTTTTACTGCGATCTTTCTCCTTGATACCCAGGTCTGCCGTCTTCAAAGCCTCTCTGGTCAACTTGGTAACGTCGATTTCGATAACTCTGAATTTTCCAAGGGTGTTATCGGTAAGTGGGCTTTGAAGGTCCACATAACCTGCTAGCTTCAAATTCTTCTTGTCAAAGCCATCGGTGTTGGCGATGATCGTACCACCTATTTTTAGCTTGTCGAGATTGGCTTTAAGCGCTGCGGCATTCATTACGACCAATACATCACATAAATCACCCGGGGTGAAGATCTCGATACTACCAAAATTCAATTGAAAGCCTGACACACCCGCAATTGTACCTTGGGGTGCTCTAATCTCGGCTGGAAAATTGGGGAACGTACTGACGTCGTTTCCAAAAAGTGCACTGGTATTGGTAAATTGACTACCTGTCAGCTGGATACCATCTCCGGAATCTCCCGCAAATAAGATGGCAACGTCCTTTTTACTTTCGTGCGTATTTGTTTTTTGCTCTATTGTCTCCAAGGAAAGGATATTGATTTGAGAAAGGAAAGAGTCTTATTTAGACTGCAGCATATTAACGGCTTCCACCGCAGTAATTTCAGGTACAGCTTTTTTTATGCTTTCTTCAACTCCGGTTTTCATGGTCATATAACTCATTGAACAATCGCGACATGCACCATGAAGCTCAACTCGGGCAATTAGATTATCGGTAACTTCAACAAGGGTAATATCACCTTGATCCGCTTCCAAGAATGGCCTGATTTGCTCAAGTGCTCCTTCTACCTTTTGAATTAACTCATCCATTGTCACTCAATTAACTGAATGCAAGCTGTTTAATCTATAAACGCTTGTTCTTTAACTCTTGCTCGAAATTACGAATTATTTGACGAAAGGCTTCGGCTGATGGGGTCTCTTCCTGCAGCACTGCCGGCCTTCCCGCATCGCCCGATTCACGTATCGATTGAACGATTGGCACCTCACCTAAAAATGGTACTCCAAGTTCTTGAGAAAGGCCTTTGGCTCCTTCTCTTCCAAAGATGTAATACTTACGGTCGGGCAGTTCACCAGGAGTGAAATAGGCCATATTTTCGACGATACCCAAAACAGGAACATTGATTACATCAAGGTTGAACATTCCAACTGCTTTCTGAGCGTCGGCCAAGGCAATATTCTGAGGGGTGCTCACCACCACGGCTCCCGTTAACGGAACGGCCTGAACCAAACTGAGGTGAATATCACCCGTACCCGGAGGGAGATCTACAATAACATAATCGAGTGGGCCCCACCACGCATCGGCAAACATTTGAGTAAGCGCCTTGCTAGCCATGGGCCCGCGCCAAACAATGGCCTGGGATGTGTCGGCGAAAAATCCAATTGAAAGAAGCTTGACACCGTAATTTTCAACAGGCAATATGTAGTTCTTACCGTTAATTTCTTTTGTTCGGGGTTTTTCCCGTTCCACGTCAAACATTATCGGCATCGATGGCCCATAGATATCTGCATCGACCAATCCAACGGAATATCCTTCCCTAGCCAAACCAGCGGCGAGATTCGCCGCAACCGTAGATTTACCTACTCCACCTTTTCCCGAAGCCACTGCAATTATATGTTTGACTCCAGGAAGGATTTTTCTCTGTTCTGGGCTTCTATCTTCCTTACTCAGCACTTTGGTTGAGATATGTACGTCCAATTTTTTGCCAAAATTCCTTTCAAGTGCAAAACGGCAAGCATCTTCCATTCGCTTTCGGCTATGCATTGCCGGGCTCAACACGTAAAGGTCGAAAGAAACCTCATTCCCCTTGACGGATACATTTCTAACAAGGTTCTCACTTACAATATCTTTCTTCAACTCAGGCTCCATAATATTAGCCAGAACCTCGAGTATCTTTTCTTCGTTGATTTCCATTTAATCTAATGTCAGTTCTTTAGCAGGATCCCAGAATCTATTTTGGAAATCCAAAACCTTATCGTTTTCAATTTGAATCCCTTCTTTTTCCAACCTTTTCTGCATTTCACCCTCCTCGCCAAAAAAATGCTTTCCGGTAAGGACTCCCGCTCGATTTACCACTCTATGTGCGGGCAAGGGATAAGGCAGGCTGTGCGAAGCATTCATTGCCCACCCAACCATTCTCGATGATCTTGCCATGCCCAGGTATTTTGCTATTGCGCCGTAGCTCGTAACGCGACCCGAAGGTATTTGTTTGACAACCCCGTAAACGAGATCAAAGAAATTCTTATTCTTTTCAGATATCTTGGTAATACTCGTCATTCAACTGAAAACTCATGTAGTTAATTGTCCTTTCCTCGGCTAACCATTTTAACTCATAAAAAGTTTTTACCGAAAGAATATCTCTTTCTTCTTCAGTGAGGAATTCCCTCCCAGCACCGTAAATATCTTTTTGATCCCTCAATAGCTTATGCCCGCCTTTTTGGATGGTTTCCATGGTAGCATCAAAAAAGAAGAGGCTATCCGATTTTATTTTGATTACTCCGCCTTTTTTTAAGACTCTTCCATACCGTTTTAAGAATGCATCTCCGCTAAGACGTTTGGTTCCTTTTTTATCTTTTGGCTGAGGATCCGAAAAGGTGAGCCAAATTTCATCTATCTCGTTTGGGGCAAAAATTGAATTGATAAACTCAATTTTCGATCTGACAAAAGCCACATTCGCAGATTGATTTTCTTCTGCCGTTTTGGCTCCTCGCCAAATCCTCGCGCCTTTAACGTCAATCCCGATGTGATTCCTTTGGGGATATCTCTCGGCAAGCGCTAAGGTGTATTCGCCCTTTCCACAACCAAGTTCGACAGTAATGGGGTTGGTGTTTTGAAAATGCTCATGCCATTTCCCTTTCGAGGGAAACTCATCGTTTTGAAGTACTTCGTTTGAAGGTTCAAAAACACACGAAAAGGTCTTCATTTCGGCAAAATGCCGAAGTTTATTTTTACCCATAGTGAATTACGAACCGCAAAAATAGACAATGAGCGGCTCTCTGAAACTATATTTAGATCGTGGAGAGAAAAGTATTATTTGTTGTGCTTAATTGGGGCTTGGGCCACGCGACCCGATCCATTCCGATTATTGAAGAACTCCTCGCATTGGAAACGAAAGTTATTCTCGCCAGCTCAGGATTGTCGCTAACCTTTCTTGAGAATCATTTTCCACAGTTGGAAAGTAAAAAGCTTCCCGATATTGAAGTGAGCTATTCTCGGCAAGGAGCGATGCAAGCCATAATAGAGAGAAGTATTAGGCAGCAATCCTTAAACGAAAAGCAGCGAGAATTCATTTCCCACTTGGTGAAAGAGAAACGGATTACCCACATAATTTCTGATAACGTGTACGGGGCATCCATCGAAGCAATTCCTTCCGTTTTGATCTCCCATCAACTATCTCTAACAGATTCACCTGCCCTGCAAATTGTAAATAAACAGTTGGCCAAATGGATCAACCGATTTTCCGAGGTATGGGTTCCCGACTGCCCTGATATAAAAATTTCTGGAAGGATGAGTCAAAATAAAGCCGTATCCATTCCAATAAGATTTATTGGAATTCTTTCACGCTTTAGGGAATCCGAAATCCTGGACAAAAAATATGAAATAGGCATTCTTTTAGGAGGGCCGGAACCTCAGAGAACGGTCTTGGAAGAAAAACTAAATTCAGCTTTGGGTACATCTTCAGGAAAAAAGCTTCTCATTCGAGCCAC
>CAZWQX010000022.1:4073-37491 GCA_964635965.1 uncultured Cryomorphaceae bacterium | reverse complement strand
CCCTAATTCTCAAGTAGACAGTTTGTTGATAGCCAATGCACTGACACAATTTCAATTGAGTTTGGTTTCGTCAAACTCGAAGTATGATAAAGTCTTAAGAGGGGAGCTGGCTTTTACCGAAGAAGAATACAAGGGCTTTGTTTTCGTGAATGATCAGAGCATGGGTAATTGTCTGCAATGCCATACCACGGACGCTCACGCATTGGGTACAAATGGTTCTTATGCAAATAATGGGCTCGATTCTATTTCTCAAAGTGACTTGGGAGTATTTGAAGCGACTAAAATTCCTGGTGACTCGGGAAAATTCAAAGTTCCGAGTTTGAGAAATCTACTCTTTACTGCACCTTATATGCACGATGGAAGATTTGAGACCTTAAGAGAGGTGTTAGACTTTTATAGTGAAGGGGTCGAAGAACATCCTCAACTTCATCGTCAGATGAATTACTATGCTGAACGAGAAGCCCTATTCACAGAAGAAGAGAAGGACTGGATGCTGGCCTTTTTGAAAACCCTTACGGACTCAACTTTTGTTCAGAACGAAAATTTCAGTATTCACAATTAAGACAAAGAAAAAACCCTCTCGGATTGAGAGGGTTTTTTTCTATGATGGATCAAGCAAGTTTAGTTGCTTTCGTCTTTAACTTCTTCGAAGTCAACATCCGTCACTTCTTCATCGCCTGATGTGTCATCGGCTCCTGAAGCTTCGGCTCCATTACTCTGAGTTTGCTGTTGTGCATTGTACATCTCCTGCGAAGCTTCTTGGAAGACTGAATTCAATTTTTCCATTGAGCTATTAATAGCATCCAAGTCTTTCGCTTCGTGGGCTTTTTTCAATTCGCCCAAGGCATCTTCAATTGGCTGCTTTTTATCTGCAGGAAGCTTGTCACCAAACTCTTTCAATTGTTTTTCCGTTTGGAAAATCATTGAATCAGCTTTGTTGAGGGTGTCTACTTCTTCTTTTGCTTGACGGTCTGCTTCAGCATTCGCTTCAGCTTCTTTCTTCATCTTATCGATTTCTTCGTCGCTCAATCCGCTGGAAGCTTCGATTCGGATGCTTTGTTCTTTCCCTGTCGCTTTGTCTTTTGCAGAAACGTTCAAAATTCCGTTTGCATCGATATCGAATGTTACTTCAATTTGAGGGACTCCTCTCGGTGCAGGTGGAATGTCAGTCAATTGAAATCTTCCAATCGTTCTGTTTCCTGAAGCCATTGGGCGCTCTCCTTGAAGTACATGGATGTCTACAGAAGGCTGATTGTCGGATGCAGTTGAAAAAACTTCAGATTTCTTGGTTGGTATCGTAGTGTTTGCATCGATCAACTTCGTGAAGACCCCGCCCATCGTTTCAATTCCAAGAGAAAGGGGAGTAACATCCAAAAGAAGTACATCTTTCACTTCACCTGTTAATACCCCACCTTGGATAGCAGCTCCGATGGAAACCACTTCGTCTGGGTTAACTCCTTTAGAAGGCTCCTTGCCGAAGAAGCTTTTTACGCTGTCTTGAACTGCAGGGATTCTTGTTGATCCTCCTACCAAGATAACCTCATCAATATCAGACTTGCTCAAACCGGCATTTTTCAATGCTTTTTCACATGGTTCGATGCTTCGCTTGATAAGGCTATCTGCCAATTGCTCAAACTTCGCACGGCTTAATGATTTTACCAAGTGTCTTGGCACTCCATCAACAGGCATGATATAAGGCAAGTTGATTTCCGTTGAGGTTGAACTTGAAAGCTCAATTTTAGCTTTTTCCGCAGCTTCTTTCAATCGTTGAAGAGCCATCGGATCTTTCGTAAGATCGGTGCTGTATTCTCCTTTGAATTCTTCAACCAACCAATCAATAATTACTTGGTCAAAATCATCACCTCCAAGGTGTGTATCACCGTCAGTAGACAATACTTCGAAGACTCCATCACCAAGTTCGAGGATTGATACATCATGTGTTCCTCCACCCAAATCGAAAACAACAACTTTTACGTCTTCACTTTTCTTGTCAAGTCCGTAAGCCAGGGCCGCGGCAGTTGGTTCGTTGATAATACGACGAACTTTCAAGCCTGCAATTTCTCCGGCTTCTTTGGTGGCTTGACGTTGTGAGTCATTAAAGTATGCAGGAACAGTGATCACCGCTTCTGAGACACTTGTGCCCAAATAGTCTTCAGCAGTTTTCTTCATTTTTTGCAAAATGATAGCTGAAATCTCTTGTGGGGTATATTTTCTATCGTCTATTTCTACTCGAGGAGTGTTATTATCTCCTTTTACAACCTTGTAAGGTACCCTTGATACTTCCTTCGTTACTTCATCGAAAGAGTTTCCCATGAATCTCTTAATGGAGTAAATCGTTTTATCGGGATTTGTAATTGCCTGACGTTTGGCAGGATCTCCGACTTTGCGCTCTCCGCCTTCAGTGAAGGCCACAATTGATGGTGTGGTACGTTTCCCTTCGCTGTTAGCAATAACTACGGGTTCGTTTCCCTCCATTACAGACACGCAGGAGTTGGTGGTACCCAGGTCTATTCCAATTACTTTGCTCATTACTTCTAAATATGGTTTGACATCCTATTAGCAATAGGTGTACCAGAACCTATATTCCGTAAAAACGAGACAGAAATGACACGAACCGTGTCAAATTAGATGACAAAAAGACAGAAATCGAAACCTAGTTGCAGACGAAATTACTTCCTACCCAATCCTGCACACAGTAATTGTAGGGTAGTGTCAGTTCGCTTTCATTGAACTTCAATAATGTTGGTTCTGTCAACCAAGCCTCTCTTTGCCTTGTAGCTACAGAAGCAAAAATTCCGATTCCTCCGTTTGAAATATTCGTGAAGGACGTAAGTGTTGGGGTGAACTGACTTACAGGTTGAGCCACTTCTAAATAAGTATTGAGATCGGGTGTGGCACCTGTCACCAAGAATTCAATGTTTTCTATTCTCACTTCATCCAAACCGGGAATCAAATCAAATTCAGTTCCGAGAAAAGCAAACCAGCTTTCTCCAAAAACAGTCACATTGATTTCTTGACCTGACTCTAATTCAGGATTAGAAAAAGTTCCGGTATTGTAATCAATAAAGGCACCTTCCACAACTGTTCCATCCGAAGTTTCATAGTCAAAATTTAATCTGAGTCTCGTTGCGTACGAAGCTGAAAATTGATCTGTTCGAAACTTGAAATTATAGGAAGTAAAAATTTGACTCGGTAAAACGAACTGTATTTTTTGCGGAGGTGTATTCAATACCGGGGCAATTATGGTAGACTCTGAAAGGCCAGGGAATTGCGTTGAAGCAGTATATAAATTTCCTCTAATCAGGGCTCGAAGCTCAAATATGAAATCTTCGGGATTACTTATTTCTGATTCAGTTAGAATTGGTTCATCAGTGAAATAAAAAAGGACATCGGTATCATAAAAAATACCTGGATCTCTTGAGGGAATTTCAACAGTTTCCAAAAGGAACGAGTCCACCAAATTGCCGCTTTCCGTAAGTTTATAGATGTAAGCCTCTACTGCGTCCAAAGGGTATTCCACGGAATCTTTGATAACGGAGTATTGAGAAGGATCACCTTCACCTAAGAATGTTTTATTAATTCTGACGAACTGGGTATCGGCAGTATAATCCAAAATTCCGTAGATAACAGGGGTTTCTTCGTAGGGTGCTAATAGGTCTACTTCAGTTTCGCAGGAATTCATAAGGATTAATGCTGCAAAAACAATCAACGGAAACAGTCTGTGGGTGGCTTTCTTCATGAAGAATTTCTTACTGGCGCAAATGTATGTTATCTCAGGGTAAATTCATGATCGTGTTTCAGGAACGGTTAAATTGAAATGATCTCTGCCTTCCAAGAATCAACCCTATTTTCGTAACAATCATAAAAAGATTAGGTTTGAACATCGATACAACATTGTCTTATGTCAGTGCACTCAAACGTTAAAAGGGTTACCACCCATACCCTTCAAGAAATGAAGAATAAAGGGGAAAAGATCGCAATGCTTACCTCTTACGACTATTCGATGGCACGAATTGTTGATGAGGCTGGCGTAGATGTCATCTTGGTGGGTGACTCGGCATCTAATGTTATGGCGGGTCACGAAACCACTTTGCCCATAACCTTAGACCAAATGATCTATCACGCTGCTTCGGTGGTTCGAGCTGTGAAAAGAGCGCTAGTCGTTGTGGACCTGCCTTTCGGAACTTATCAAGGCAATAGCAAAGAAGCCCTGACTTCTTCCATTCGCATTATGAAAGAGAGTGGAGCTCATGCAGTAAAGTTGGAAGGTGGAATGGAGATTAAGGAAAGTGTATTGAGGATACTCTCAGCAGGAATTCCTGTTATGGGGCATCTGGGTTTGACTCCTCAAAGCATCTACAAGTTTGGGACTTACACGGTGCGTGCGAAAGAAGAGGCTGAAGCAGAGCGTCTGAAGAACGATGCATCAATGTTGGAAGAAGCCGGCTGTTTTAGTATTGTTTTGGAGAAAATTCCTGCAAAATTAACGGCAGACGTCTCAAAAAGTATTTCGATACCAACTATTGGGATTGGCGCTGGTGGAGAAGCAGATGGTCAAGTCCTGGTTGTCCATGATATGCTTGGAATAACTCATCAATTTAATCCGAGATTTTTACGTCGGTACCTCAATCTTTATGAGGATATCAGGGGGGCAGTTAGTGATTACGTTGGAGATGTCCGCTCGAGAGACTTTCCCAATGAGAAAGAACAATACTAGCTCTCTTTTTTACAATGAATACTAATGATTGATGTCCTTTATGAGGATAACCACTTAATTGCAGTCAATAAGAGGGCTGGTGATTTGGTTCAAGGTGATAGAACCGGGGATGAACCTCTTAGCGAGAAACTGAAGGATTGGCTTCGAAAAAAATACGCCAAACCAGGAAATGTCTTCTTGGGGGTGGTTCACAGACTTGACCGTCCTGTTAGTGGTGTTGTTGTATTTGCTAAAACAGGAAAGGCCCTTGCACGAATGAATGAACTCTTCAGGGAGAAAAAGGTCCAAAAGACCTATTTCGCGGCTGTTTGTTCCTCACCGCCCGCCAATTCGGGGGAGTTAGAAGACTTTTTAATTAAGGATCAAAAGAACAATAAGAGTCGAGTAGTGAAGCCCGACTTCAGAGATGCCAAGAAAGCCATTCTTAAATACAATTTCATTTCATCAACCGATCGCTATCACTTTCTTAGAATTGAACCACTGACAGGAAGACATCATCAAATTCGTGTTCAATTGGCAAATATGGGATGTCCCATCAAGGGTGATCTTAAATACGGAGCACCAAGATCCAACAGGGATGCATCCATTCATCTTCATGCGGGGTTGATTCATTTTGTTCATCCCGTTAAAAAAGAGCCTCTAACCATTAAGGCTCCATTTCCCAATGAAGTTTTGTGGTCGGTGCTGTCAAAGAAGGGTGTTTAAAACCTGAAATACGACAAAATGACACCTTTTTTGAATAAAAATGCCAAAATGGCATTTATTTGATCTGATTTTTCAACCGGTATTGAATTTGAACAGGAGTTGATGAGTTTAACAATTAAAACAATAAAGATCATGTCACTCATTAAATTCAAACCACAAAGAACACTTTGGGATCCTTTTGACAACATCTTCAATGACTTCTTTGAAGGTGAATTCGCTCCTCGAAGAATGAATAGAAATTTCACTGTTCCTGCAGCAAATGTTAAAGAGCTAGATAACTCTTATCATATAGAACTTGCCGTTCCGGGAATGAAGAAAGAGGATTTCAAAATAGAGTTGGATGACGACGTATTGAGCATCCGCGCTGAACACAAAACTGAAAGTGAGAATAAAACTGAAAGATTCACGAAAAGGGAATTCAATTTTGCCTCTTTCGTTCGATCATTCAGATTGCCCGAGCATGTGACAGCTGAGAATATCTCGGCTTCCTATGAAGACGGAATTCTAAAATTAGATGTTCCCAAAACAGAAGAAGCAGCACAACCCAAAGTTCGCGAGATAACTATTAGCTAAGGGCAAGAAGTTTAAAGTTTAGATTTTTGGTTAATTGGTTAAAAGTGCGGACTTTACGTCCGCACTTTTTCTTTAGAATAGACAAAGCAAATGGATTATAAAGACTATTACAAGATTCTGGGAGTTGACAAAAAAGCAACACAGGCTGAAATCAAAAAGAAGTTCAGGAAGCTTGCTATTCAATTTCATCCCGATAAGAATCCCGATAATCCAAAAGCTGAGCAACGCTTTAAAGAGGTAAACGAAGCCTACGAAGTGTTAGGTGATGCTGATAAGAGAAAGAAATACGATGAGCTAGGAGCAAATTGGAAACATTACGATCAATTTAAAGCTCAAGGATCTGGCCGTGGTCGAGGAAGACAGTATCAATATTCAGGGGATTTCGCAGATTTCTTCGGTCAATCGGGAGGAGGCTTTTCTGATTTTTTTAAAACTTTCTTTGGAGGTTCGGGATTCGGTTCAACTTCCAACGGTTTTGGTCGACAAAGCGGATTTCATGTTCATCGCCAACCATCATCCACCACTGCAAAGGGAGAGCTGAACTTGAGTTTTGAAGAAGCTTTTACCGGAACTTCAAAGACGATTCAAATCAACGGAGATAAAGTCCGATTAGCCATTAAGCCAGGAGCAAAGGATGGACAAAAATTAAAGCTCTCGGGAAAGGGGCATCACGGCGGTGACTTAATCTTAAATCTTCGAGTAAATCCCTCGAAAAAGTATAAGCTAGATGGCTTAAATATCTCGTCGAATATCCCCGTAGATCTTTACACAGCTGTTCTCGGCGGTAAAGTAGAAGTAGAAAGTCCAAAGGGTAAATTCCTCTTGTCCATTCCTGCAGGCACTTCTTCAGGAAAAAGATTCAGGTTGAAAGGAAAAGGAATGCCGAAATACGGCTCACCGGCTGAAAGCGGTGATTTTATTGCCGAAGTAAAAATTGAAATTCCTAAGCAGCTTTCGGAAAAAGAAATCAAACTCTTTGAAGAGCTGAGAAATATCCGCAAAGTTAAAGCGTAAAGTAGAAGTCGTTTGACTTGTAATTCTGATACTTGTCCTTATCAAACATGTAATAACGAGCAGGTTTGTGAGGAACACCCTGCTGTTTCTCCTTTAGTGGGACCAAAAAACTCATCTTCAGAATCTTTCTCCTGAAGTTTCGCTTGTCTAATTCCGTGTTCAAGATCGCTTCGTACAATTTCTGAAGTTGACCAAGAGTGAACTTCTCAGGAAGCAATTCAAATCCAATAGGCTGATACTTACTCTTGAACTTCAATTCTCTCAAAGCACCTTCGATAATTTCCAAGTGGTCAAACCCCAGTTTAGGTAGGTTTTCGATATCGTACCAATAAGCTTCTTTGGCAAATCCACTAGCATGGATTTCGTATTGATCAGCTCGAATGAGCGAATAGTAAGCCACGGTAATCACTCTTGCATCAGGTTCAGCCCTGATTGATTTTAACCAAGCCAAATCATGCTCTTTCTGCAATCGGTCGGGATCCCCGAAAGAACCAAATTGCTCTAGAAAAATACTATTGAGTCCAGTGAGCTCGTTCAGAACCCTTCCTGCAGCTTCGTCGAGATTTTCATCTTCTCGAATCAGGTTTCCGGGTAGAGCGTACACCTTATTGCTTTGATCAACTTCGTTTAAAACTTGCCCTCTATCAATTAGAAGGACCTTCAAACGTTCACCATCAAAACCAAATATTACGCAGTCAACTGAAACATTCGGATTAAACCGAATATCGGCAGGGTTGCCATTTCGCATGTCGATTTCTGTTCTTTAAAAGTAGAGTCGCGTCAAAAATATCAATTAATTCTTGTTTCTTTGTCGAAAGAGGTACTAAGTGTTTATTTTACACTTAAACTTTTTCATATGAGTTCTATTCGAAAAATAGCCGTTTTTACTTCAGGGGGAGATGCTCCTGGGATGAACGCTGCCGTAAGAGCCGTGGTGAGAACTGCCATCTACCATGATGTACAAGTGGCCGGAATTTATCGCGGCTATGAGGGGATGATTGAAGGAGATATTGAAGAATTGGATGTGCGTTCCGTAAACCATATTCTTCAGCGCGGCGGAACCTTCTTGAAATCAGCCAGAAGCAAAGAGTTCAAGACCAAAGAGGGTAGGGAGAAGGCACATAAAAAATTGACGAGTAAAGGAATTGATGCAGTTGTAGCAATCGGAGGAGATGGGACTTTTACGGGGGCTCACATCTTTAACAAAGAGTTCGACTTTCCTTTTATTGGAATTCCTGGAACCATCGACAACGATCTTGACGGCACTGACTTCACTATAGGTTTTGATACTGCCTTGAATACCGTAGTTGATGCAGTTGATAAAATCAGAGATACAGCTGCTTCTCATAACCGCTTATTCTTTGTCGAAGTAATGGGGCGAGACGCAGGATTTATCGCGGCACATGCGGGAGTAGCCTCCGGCGCTTTGGCCATGCTTATCCCCGAAAGAGAAACATCTATCGACAGTATGGTCGAGAAACTAAATGATGCCAGGAGAAAAAATAAATCCTCGAGCATCATTATGGTAGCCGAAGGCGGAAAGAGTGGTAATGCCTCCGAAATTGCCGCGCTGGTCGCAGAGAAAGCTCCTTATTACGACACAAAAGTGACAATATTGGGGCATATCCAGCGTGGAGGAAGCCCTTCTTGCTTTGACCGAAATTTGGCAAGTAGATTAGGTGTAGCAGCTGTAGAAAACCTGCTGAATGGAGAGCGTGATTGTATGGTCGGTATTATGAACCATAAAATAGTTCTTACCCCTTTCGCTAAAGCGATCACGGATAAATTGACAATTGATCCCGAACTTATTCGAATTGCAGATATCCTCTCAATTTGAACACTTAAATAGTATAGTTTATGTTAGTAATTGCAGATAGTGGGTCTACCAAATGTGATTGGCGTGTTGTCGCCGAGGATAAGTCATACCAAGACTTTGCAACCATTGGTATTAACCCTTACTTCCATAACGAAGAAGTAATTGAAAATGAATTGCTCGGCCATGAAGAACTCTCGGCTGAAGCGCATAACGTGAAAGCCCTATTCTTTTATGGGGCAGGATGTTCCTCAGCTGAGCTCAAGAGAATAGCCGAGAATGGTTTGGCGAGAGTGTTCCCCAATGCTCAGATTTACGTTGACCATGACTTAGTTGCAGCTGCTTTCGCGGTTTATGAAGATGATCCTTGCATCGCATGTATTCTTGGTACAGGGAGTAATTCTTGCCATTTCGATGGGGATATTGTCAGGGAAGAAGTTCCTGCTTTGGCTTACATTCTGGGTGACGAAGGAAGTGGAAGCTATTTCGGTAAAAAACTTTTGGCAGATTTCCTTTACAAAAGGCTACCCAAGGTAATTCATGATGCGATTATCGATCAATTCGGTCTGACAAAAGATATTATTGTCGATAGAGTGTATATGCAACCTCATGCCAACGTATATTTGGCGTCGTTCATGAAGTTTATCACCTCATTCAAAAATGAGCCTTACGTTCAGGATATGTTAAATGAGGGTATTGGACGATTTTTGGATACTCACGTTACGTGTTACCGAGATTTTGACAAAATAAAAACTCATTTCATCGGTTCAGTGGCATATTATCACGAAGATATTCTTCGACAAGCCGCGGCAATACGAAATATCAATGTGGGTAAAATCATCAAGAAGCCAATCGATGGACTTTACGAATACCACATTAAAAACTATTTCGAACATATTTCATTTTGAATGGCTGAAATAAAGTCTTGCATATTCGACCTCGACGGGGTTCTGGTTGATACGGCTAAATACCACTACCTCGCTTGGAAAAGATTATGCAACGAATTAGGCTTCGACCTGACCGAAGCTGAAAATGAATCGTTAAAAGGAATAAGCCGAGCCGAATCCTTGGATATCCTTCTGGAAAAGGGTGGTATTAGTCTCTCTGATGAAAAGAAGGAAGAGTTAATGACCAGGAAGAATGGTTGGTACCTTGAGTACATTGATAAAATGGGTGCCGACGAAATTCTACCCGGAGCTCTGGAATTCCTTAAACACGTCAAATCTGAAGGGAAAAAAATCGCATTGGGTTCATCGAGCAAAAACGCCCTTCGGATAATTGAGGTTCTGGGAATTTTGCCGCTTTTTGACGCAGTAATTGATGGTACTAAAGTGTCAAAGGGTAAACCTGACCCGCAAACATTTCAATTGGGCGCTGAAGCCCTTAAAACCCACCCCTCTGAGTGTGTCGTTTTCGAAGACGCTGCTGCAGGTGTTGAAGCAGCCTTAGCGGGAGGAATGTTTATCGTGGGAGTCGGTGATGAATCAGTACTAAATCGCGCTAACATCGTAATCGATGGATTCGATGGCGTCGACACGAAAATTTTCGATAAGCTTTAATCATGAAAAAACACTTTTTGGAAGATCCTTGGCTGATTGTCGAAGAGGGATTTCATCCCGATATGCAAAAATCAGCTGAGAGCATTTTTAGTCTTGGAAATGGCCGTATGGGCCAGAGGGCCAATTTTGAAGAAGACTTTTCCGGAGACACACTTCAGGGAAATTATGTGGCAGGAGTTTACTATCCTGACAAAACTCGAGTTGGATGGTGGAAGAATGGATACCCTGAATACTTCGCTAAAGTATTGAATGCGGCCAACTGGATCGGTTTATGTCCTATGATCGAGGACGAATCTCTTGATTTGGCTAAGGCAAAAATTGAAGATTTTCGTCGTGAACTCAATATGAAGGAGGGAACGCTGAAGAGGAACTTTATTGCTACAATGCAAAACGGAATCAAGGTTCAAGTTGAAAGCTTGCGATTCTTGAGCATGGTTGACGATGAAGCCGCAGTGATCCGCTACAGCTTTAGACCTTTGAATTACGCTGGAAAAGTCAAATTCCGTGTTTACATTGATGGAGACATCATAAACCAAGATTCGAATTACGATGAAAAATTTTGGTCTGAGATTTATAAAGAAACAGGTAGTGATGCAGCCGTTTTAACTCTAGCTACCAAGAAGCTTGATTTCCATGTTACCACAGCGCAGAAGATAGCCGTTGAGTTGAATGGGAATTCTTTCAACTTTGAAAGCGGCCAAGTTGAAAGAGGTAAGTACGTCGAGAATTTGATTTCTGTTCCTGCGGAGCAAGGTGATGAAATTGTCGTATACAAATATGCATGTAACCTTTCATCGGAAAACCACGCGAAAGACGCTCTGGTTGAAAATGCCAAGGCGGTATTGGCAAATGCATTTGACAAAGGATTCGATCAAATGCTGAAGGAACAACAGGATGCATGGGCACATCGATGGGAGATGAATGATATCGTGGTGGATGGAGATGTTAGCGCTCAACAGGGAATTCGTTTTAATATCTTCCAATTAAATCAAACCTACACCGGAGAAGATGCCCGATTGAACATCGGACCTAAAGGATTCACTGGTGAGAAATACGGTGGTTCTACTTATTGGGATACTGAGGCCTATTGTCTTCCTTTTTACATGTTGACTGCAGGTCAGAATGTGGCAAAAAATCTGCTCTTATATCGATATAAGCAACTGGGGAAAGCCATTGAAAATGCGGGTAAGCTTGGATTTAAGGAAGGAGCGGCTCTTTATCCTATGGTGACAATGAATGGTGAAGAATGCCACAACGAATGGGAAATTACATTTGAAGAAATTCATCGTAACGGAGCAATAGCTTACGCGATTTACAATTACATCAATCATACGGGAGATTCAGGATACCTCAAAGAAGGAGGGCTCGAAGTTCTGTTAGGGATTTCAAGGTTTTGGTCTCAACGCTTAAACTTCAGCAGCGATAAAGGTCAGTACGTTATGCTTGGCGTAACGGGTCCTAATGAATACGAGAATAACGTAAACAATAATTGGTACACCAATTACATAGCTCGATGGACCATGCAATACACCGCCAAGTGCATCGAGGAGGTTCAATCTGATTCTTCGTTTTTCGACTCGTTTAAGTCAAAAACGAATTTTGATACGGATGGTGAGCTAGCAAAGTGGAAGGACATTTGTGATAATCTCTACGAGCCTCGTAAGGCAAATTCTAAAATATATCTGCAACAGGACGGTTTCCTTGACAAGATTGATCAAACTGCCGCCGATTTGGATGTTTCTGAAAGACCGATTAATCAGCATTGGTCTTGGGATAGAATTTTACGCTCAATTTTTATCAAGCAAGCCGATGTGCTTCAGGGGATGTATTTCTTCGAAGATCATTTCGATGAAGACACTATTCGTGAGAACTTTTTGTACTACGAGCCACGAACAGTTCACGAGAGCTCACTTTCCCCATGTGTGCATGCCGTTTTGGCGAGCAAGCTTGGGATGGATGATAAGGCGTACGAGATGTATTTGAGGACAGCTCGCCTCGACTTGGATGATTATAACCACGAAGCTGATGAAGGCTTGCATATTACCTCAATGGCAGGCACTTGGATGGCAGTGGTTGAAGGATTCGGCGGGAAAAGAATGAAAGAAGGCAAACTGAGCTTGGATCCTGTTCTTCCCAAAAGCTGGAAAGCATATCAATTCAACCTTATTTATCGAAAAGCAACCTTGAGTATTACGGTTAAGCCTGAATCGGTAAGTGTCGAGAATCATTCTGACATACCTGCGGAAATTCTGGTGTATGGGAAATCTCTGAAGGTTGAAGCGAATTCAACGGTAAGCTCAGAGAGATGAAGCGATTTCTAACCATCATACTAACGATAACAATCCTTGCTGCTTGTAAGAACGAAAAAGAGGAATCTACTACAGAGATCGCTCATGGGAAAGCAATAGTAGGGCTAGCCAGCCCCGTAATTTTAAACTACGGTGATACAGAAATTCATCTGTTAGACTATTTTGAAAATGCAGGATCAATTGATACTGCATTTTTTATGTCAAATGGGGATTTCTACTTCCAAAGGGATAGTGCATTGCTACATGTGCATTCATTGGATGCCGCCAATCAGGTGACCAATCTCAGGGTAGTCTATGATGGGATTGACTACGATATACCTGTTTTCAAAAGTCGCCGTCTTGCCTACTCATTTGTATACCAGTCCCCGAATAATCCTGCTGAAATTGGGATCAAGGGAAATATGAATGGCTGGAACTACAAAGCTACCATGCTTCAACTTGAGGAAGGAAAATGGAAGGCAGATTTGGTTTTGAATCCCGGTCTCTACGAATATTTGATAGTTGAAGATGGTAATGAGATGCTCGATCCATCCAATCCCGATAAAAAGGATAACGGTTCGGGTGGATTCAATTCGACGTTCAGAGTGGGGAGTGAAGCCAAACGGCCCTCAATTAGCTGCTATGGCTACTTAGGAGATAGTTTGGTCTTCCATTATCCGAAGTCTTTAAATGAACCTCTTGTTTATTGGGATAACCACTCATTGGATGATACCTATTTTACGCGAAGAGGGGATATGTTAAGCTTGGCACTTCCGGAAGAGGAGGCAAGAAAAATTGATCGGTCTTTTATTCGAGTATTCGGCTCTTCTGAAGACCAAAGATCGAATGACATCTTAGTTCCGATAGCTTCGGGTAAACCCGTCTTAGATTCTGATGAGTTGAGTCGAATGGACAAGCATACTTATGCCATGTACTTCATGATGGTCGATCGATTCGTGAATGGAAATGAATCAAATGACCTACCGGTTGACGACCCCGAAATACTTCCACCAGCGAATTACTATGGCGGAGACATTGCCGGAGTGAAGACAAAGGTTTCGGATGGCTACCTGAAAAGTCTTGGTATGAATACCGTTTGGCTTTCACCAATTGCCCAGAATCCCTTGGGAGCATACGGTCTTTGGGATAAGGGAGGAGTGCGAAGTAAGTTCTCGGGATACCACGGTTATTGGCCCATATCATCTTCGAAAGTTGACTTTCGCTTTGGAACGGATCAGGAACTTAAAGACTTGATTTCAGAAGCTCATTCGAGTGAGATGAACATCATCCTAGACTATGTGGCAAATCATGTTCACGAAGAGCATCCGGTTTATCAAGAACATCCCGATTGGGCCACTGAATTATACCTTCCTGATGGATCACTAAATACCGAGCGATGGGATGAGTATAGGCTAACCACATGGTTTGATACGTTTATGCCGACGCTCGATTTACGCCGAGCCGATGTGACCGAAGCCATGACAGATAGCGCACTCTATTGGTTTGAAGAGTTTCCCATCGATGGATTCCGTCACGATGCTACCAAACATATTCCGCTTAGTTTTTGGCGTGAGCTTACTCGAAAACTAAAGTACAGGGTTATGGTACCCGATGATCGTGCCATTTATCAAATTGGTGAAACTTATGGTAATCCTGATCTTATCAGTAGTTATGTGAGTTCAGGAATGCTCGATGGACAGTTCGACTTCAACCTTTACGATGCAGCCGTATCAGCTTTCGCTAAGGATGAGGGAAATCTAAAAGATCTCGAACGAGTTCTAAGTCAGAGTTTGACAACTTATGGGAGCCATCACCTGATGGGAAATATTTCTGGAAATCAAGATCGCACGCGCTTTATTTCGTTTGCCGATGGATCAGTAGATTTTTCGGAGGATTATAAATTAGCAGGCTGGACTCGTGAAATCACCATTTCGGATACCATTGGATATGACCGATTGGCTCTATTACATGCTTTCAATTTTTCTGTGCCGGGCATTCCTGTGATTTATTATGGTGATGAGATTGGTTTGCCAGGGGCGAATGATCCTGACAACCGAAGAATGATGAGGTTTGGCGAACAATTGGATGGAAACGAGAAGGCACTCTTGGAGGTTGTTTCCAAAGTCGGAAATCTCCGACAGAACAATATGGCCCTTTTGTATGGAGATACAGAAGTACTCCATCTTTCAGAGAAGCAAATGGTGTTCATTCGAAACTATTTTGATTCGAAAGCTTTGGTTTGCATAAACATTTCTCAAGAGCCAGCGCAGCTTGATTTGCAAATAGGCAACGAATACAATCTTGATGGACTCGTTTCAAATTTTGGTCAGTCTTTTAGTCAAGATGGTCAATCAGTTTCAATAAATCTTGCTCCTGTTTCATTTGAAATTCTAACCAATTAACATGAAATCTCTTGTACATATTTTAGCCTGTTCTCTTGTCTTTTTCGCCTGTTCGAACAACACGGAAGAGACCACTTCAGATACTGAATCAAACGAATCAATGACTCTTGCTTCCCATGATGAGTGGTCAAGGAACGCGACCATTTACGAAGTAAATCTCAGGCAGCATACTGCTGAAGGGACTATAAATGCTTTTGCTGAGGATATCCCTAGAATCAATGAAATGGGAATCAAGATTCTTTGGTTAATGCCCGTCCATCCTATCGGAGAACTCAATCGAAAGGGAGGAATGGGGAGCTATTATTCCATTCGAGATTACAAAGCAGTGAATCCTGAATTTGGGACAATGGATGATTTGAAAGCATTGGTTAAAAAAGCCCATGACTTGGATATGAAAGTCATTTTAGATTGGGTCGCCAATCACACGTCTTTTGACAATGTTTGGGTGGCCGACAATCAAGATTATTACAATCTGGATTCACTTGGAAACCTTCAAATGCCGGAGGGAACTGATTGGAGTGATGTAGCGGATTTGGATTATGACAATCCCGAATTACGCGCTGCAATGATCGATGCGATGCAATTTTGGCTAAAAGAGGCTGATGTTGATGGCTTCAGATGTGATGTTGCCGGTTTTGTTCCTGTTGATTTTTGGGAGGCTGCCCGAGATTCACTTGAAACTGTGAAGTCGGACGTTTTCATGCTGGCTGAGTGGGAAGATCCAAAACATCATGAGAAAGCATTTGATATGAGCTATGGTTGGGAGTTTCTTCACGTGATGAATGGGATTTCAAAAGGCGAAAAGGAGTTAACTGCCATTGATGAATACATGGCCAAGCAAGACACGCTCTTTCCTCAGGAGGCTTACCGTATGTACTTTACGACCAATCACGATGAGAATTCATGGAACGGTACCGTTATGGAACGATACGGTGAAGAAGGGCATAAAACGTATGCTGTTTTGGCTTATACAATTGCCGGTATGCCTCTTTTATACAGTGGGCAAGAAGCGGGGATGGATTATGCACTTGAATTCTTCGAGAAGGATACCATAGAATGGGGTGATTATGAACTTCAAGAGTTTTACACGAAACTGCTCCAATTAAATCAGAGTAATGAAGCCCTCTGGAATGGCGAGCATGGCGGTTCTTTTGAAAGAATAAGTACGGATGCCGATGAAGCTGTGTATGCATATTTAAGAAAGAGCGGTGATAATGCGGTGATGGTTGTTCTGAATTTCTCGGATGAATCACAGTCTGTAAGCTTTGAATCATTGCCGGATGGAGAAATGCTTAGCCTGTTCGGTGGGGCGGATTTTTCCGATTTACAAGGTGGGGTAGAGCTTGCGCCATTGGCATATCATGTATTCCATACACCATGAAACTTGCCATAATTGCGCATGACGGTAAGAAGGCCGAAATGGTGGCCTTTCTTAGGGATCATCAAGATTTTTTGAAAATGAAATCGGTTGAGCTTGTAGCCACGGGAACAACGGGAAGCCACGTTGAACGTGCAGGTCTTTCAGTCCATAAGGTTCAATCTGGTCCTAAAGGTGGAGACGCTCAAATAGCGGCTATGGTAACTGAGGGAACTATTGATGCCGTGATATTTTTCAGAGATCCATTAGATCGTCATCCTCATGAACCGGACATAGCCATGTTGATGCGATTATGTGACGTTCATAATGTACCTTTAGCCACTAATCAGGCCACGGCTGCAATGATAATTAACGGACTAACCTAATAAATACACAATGGGTAAATTTAGATCAGGTGTGTTGCATGGACAAGAAGTTACCGACTTACTGAACTATGCAAACGAAAACGATTTTGCCTTACCGGCAGTTAATGTAATTGGAACTAATTCAATCAACGCCGTTTTAGAAACTGCGAGAGAAGTGAACTCTCCGGTAATCGTTCAATTCTCAAATGGAGGAGGACATTTTTTCGCGGGAAAAGGAATCACTTCCGAAAATCAAGCTGGAGCCGTAGCAGGTTCTGCTAGTGGAGCTTTACATGTTCATGAAATGGCTAAAGCCTATGACGTTCCCGTAATTCTTCATACTGATCATTGCGCGAAGAAGTTGTTACCTTGGATTGATGGTTTGCTCGATGCAGGTGAAAAGTTTTACGAAAAAAACGGACAGCCCCTCTATAGTTCTCACATGTTGGATTTGAGCGAAGAGCCCATCGAAGAGAATATTGAGATATCAGCCAAATACCTCGAAAGAATGGCTAAAATGGGCATGACTCTCGAGATTGAACTTGGAGTAACAGGTGGTGAAGAAGATGGGGTAGATAATACCGATGTAGATAGTTCTAAACTGTACACTCAGCCTGAGGAAGTAGCATACGCATACGAGAAGCTAAACGCTGTATCTCCGAACTTTACTGTCGCTGCTGCTTTCGGAAACGTTCATGGCGTCTATAAACCCGGAAACGTTTCCTTGAAGCCTATCATTCTCAAAAACTCTCAAGATTACATCCAAGAGAAGTTTGGAACGGGGCCTCTTCCCGTGAATTTTGTCTTCCACGGTGGAAGCGGTTCGTCAAAAGAAGAAATCCGTGAAGCAATTTCTTACGGTGCCATCAAGATGAATATTGACACTGATATGCAGTGGGCATTCTGGGATGGGATTAGGAATTATTACGTTGAAAACGAAGGGTATCTCCAATCGCAAATAGGAAATCCTGAAGGAGATGATAAGCCTAACAAAAAGTACTACGATCCTAGAAAATGGTTGAGAATTGCCGAGCAGAGCTTCGTTAAGCGACTTACGCAGGCATTTGATGATCTCAATTGTATCAATCGCAATTAAGCAAGTTTTATGCTGCCACATATTGATTTCCGCACGACGGAAGCACATGTTCAGCTTACAGAACATGCTAAAAGATTAAAAGAATCGCATATGCGGGATCTCTTTGATAACGATCCTGAGCGTTTCAACAAGTTTACCTCCTGCTTCGAGAATATACTTCTTGACTACAGCAAGAACCGAATTGATGTAGAGGTGATGGAGCAACTTTATGCTTTGGCCTCACAGTGTCATCTGGATAAAGCTATAGAGGACTTTTTCAGCGGTGAACACATCAATCAAACGGAGGATAGACCTGTAATGCATACCGCTCTGCGTTATCAAGGAGATGATCCTGTAATGATCGACGGCGAAGATGTTATGCCCGCGGTTCGTGAGGTATTAAACCATATGAAGATCTTTTCTGAAAGAGTGATTTCAGGTGATTGGAAAGGTTATTCAGGGAAGGAAATAACGGATGTTGTTAATATCGGAATAGGTGGGTCAGATTTAGGTCCTGTAATGGTTACCGAAGCCCTCAAATCTTATGCGACCAGGCTGAGTCTTCATTTTGTTAGCAACGTCGATGGAACCCATATAGCAGAGACTTTAAAGAAGCTGAATCCGGAAACGACACTTTTTATTATCGCCTCTAAAACGTTCACTACCCAAGAAACGATGACGAATGCCAATTCGGCAAAGTCTTGGTTTTTAGCTAACGGGGGATCTTTGGATGATGTGGCAAAGCATTTTGTAGCCCTTTCTACCAATGCTGAAGGAGTGGCTGATTTTGGAATTGATACCGAAAACATGTTTCAGTTCTGGAATTGGGTAGGAGGCAGGTATTCACTCTGGTCTGCTATTGGACTATCCATATGCTTGGGAGTTGGTTACGACAACTTCAAAAAATTACTTGAAGGTGCAGCTTCAATGGATAACCATTTTCGTACGGAAAAATCCAAAAGTATTCCCGGAGTATTGGCACTTTTAGGTGTTTGGTACAACAATTACTTCGAGGCTGCTAGCCATGCAATTCTTCCGTACGATCAATATCTCCATCGATTCGCCGCTTATTTCCAGCAAGGCGACATGGAGAGTAACGGAAAATCAACTACCAGGGATGGAAAGAAGGTTGATTACGAAACAGGACCAATTATTTGGGGAGAGCCAGGGACTAACGGGCAGCACGCATTTTATCAATTAATTCACCAGGGAACTAAGCTCATTCCTTGTGACTTTATTGCTCCTGCCATAAGCCAAAATCCAATTGGAGATCATCATCCCAAATTATTGGCCAATTACTTCGCCCAAACAGAGGCGTTGATGAAAGGAAAGAAGCTCTCCGATGCTGAGAGTGAATTGAAAGCAGCAGGTTTGTCGCAGGAAGAAATTGGCAAACTCGCTCCACACAAAGTTTTTCAAGGCAATCGACCTACCAATTCTATTCTCGTCAAGAAAATTGATCCCCATACTTTGGGAAGTTTGATTGCGATGTATGAGCACAAGATTTTCGTGCAAGGAATTATTTGGAACGTATTCTCTTTTGATCAATGGGGAGTAGAGTTAGGAAAAGTTCTTGCCAAGAAGATCCTTCCCGAACTTGATGGAGGGGAGAAAGTAGAGTCTCATGACAGTAGCACCAATGGTTTGATCAATGCATACAAATCCATGCGTGACTAGCACCGTTGAAACTAAAATCCCTTTAACAACGTAAAGCAGGAGCCAAAACGGCTGAATAAAACCTGTTTTACGATGAAAAAAACTTTACTTCCCTTATTTACTCTTTGTATTGGCTTGGGTGCGAATGCCCAAGTTCTTAATGGTGATTTCGAAGATTGGGATAAGCTAATTCTGTTCCAACAGCCTAACATGGGCATTGAGGCAGTGAGCTCTAACTACGAGACATTCTTCGAGACCGGACAGCTCAATGTGAACCAAGTTCCGAATGGAGATGGCTCCGCTTTGAGACTTGAGAATATTGGACAAGGCGAGAACGTTATGCCGGCTTATTTCTTGACTGGAGAGACGCCTAATCAGGAAGGTGAAGCATTGGTTTTCGGTGGGGGGATCCCCGTTGAAGATTCAAATGTTTCCGGAATTTCGATGGATCTTCGTTATGACATCCCTGCTGAAGTACCTGGCTTTGTAATCGTTCAATTTAAATTAAATGATGTGCCTGTCGGTCCTGGAAATATGGGTCCCGGAACATTCTATTTCCCACTCAGTGGTACACAGGAATGGGAGAATGAGGTGTTTGATTTTGGGGGAGCCATTAATACGGAAATTGATCAAGTGGTTATTGGAATTGCTTGTAGCGACTTGATTAATGAGGATGCCACGTTTCCCGAGGATGCATGGTTAGAAGCAGATAATTTGACATTTGTTAATTCAACGGATGAAATCACTAATGGTGATTTTGATATTTGGTCTTTCGTGCCTCCTATATTTACACCGACTTCCGTGGATGTTGATATTCGTCCTTTTGATCGACAGTTCTTCAGGACTGATGATGTGTCAGAAGGTGTCTATGCCTTAGGTCTGGAAACGTTAGATTTTGATGGTTTCGTGGCTCCCGGCCGTGCATTGATGGGAATTCGTTCTCCTGAAGGAGACATTATTCCTACCATTGACTTGAATGATGAGCATACCATGATTAGCTTCGACTACAAATACCAAGCGGAAGGCGATGTAGCTGAAGCTGTAATCGTATTCTTTGAATTACAGAATGATGATTTGGTTCCCGCATTTGTAAAAACAATTGATCTACAACCGAATCAAGAATTCCAATCTGTCGAATATTCCTTTACCGAAGATTTGGAAGAAAACTTTGTAGATGCATCGAAAGTTGCGATTGAATTCACTTCAAGTAAAATTGATGCCGAGCCTCAAAGCGGTAGTAAACTGATACTCGATAATGTAGAAGTTTCAGGAACGCTAAGCACTTTTGACTGGGTCCGTTCAGCTGGTGGTCCGCAGATATCTGCTTACCCAAATCCGACTTTGGCACGTGTGATATTTGATTTCGGTGCCGAAAGAACGGGTTATTACCGAGTGTATAATGCCCAAGGTTTTCAGATAGATTTTGTGAACTTTCAGAACACCGATCGATTAATTCATAATCTCTACGGAATGCCTGCAGGACAATACGTATTCAGATTCTACCACGACAGCGGGGTGGAGACAGTCAGGGTGAACAAGCTCTGATATTTTAAACAAATTCTACAAAAGGCGATGGTCATTGAGATCATCGCCTTTTTATTTAGTGTTAAGTCGACACCAATGTTTTTTCTATCTTCCCGACGCAATTCTAAACTACATCTATTATGCAGGTTAAACCAAAATTGAGTTTTTGGCAGATATGGAATATGAGTTTTGGTTTCTTGGGTATCCAGTTTGGCTTTGCCCTCCAAAATGCGAATGTCAGTCGAATTTTTGAAACACTGGGAGCTCAGAAAGATGAACTTCCAATCCTTTGGTTAGCTGCTCCAGTAACAGGTTTGTTGGTTCAGCCCATTGTTGGTTACTACAGCGATCGTACTTGGAATAAGCTTGGAAGAAGAAGGCCGTTTTTCTTGGTTGGCGCCATCTTGGCTTCCATTGCCTTAATAATCATGCCCAATAGTCCTGCTCTTTGGGTTGCGGCGGGAATGCTTTGGTTGATGGATGGCTCAATCAATATTTCGATGGAGCCCTTCAGGGCTTTTGTTGGTGATGTACTACCGGATGAACAACGGACTAAGGGATTTGCCATGCAGAGCTTTTTTATCGGTACAGGAGCCGTCGTTGCCTCCATGTTACCATGGATGTTTACCAATTGGTTTGACGTAAGCAATACCGCACCTGAAGGGCAAATTGCTGATTCGGTGAAATGGTCGTTTTACATCGGTGCCTTTGCCTTTCTTGGGGCTGTCCTTTGGACGGTAATTCGCTCTGAGGAATATCCTCCGGAGGATATGGAAGCATTTATAAAGGAAAAGGAGGAGACAAAAGGGGTCTTTAAAGGACTTACGAACGCCTTTCTCGGGATTTTCAAAATGCCCAAAACAATGGTCCAGCTGGCCTTTGTTCAGTTTTTTGCTTGGTTTGCTCTTTTTGCCATGTGGATTTACACTACTTCAGGTGTTACCAGTCATATTTATGACATGAACCTGAGTAAAACTGAAGTGACTGAACTGCAGACTGTTTTCCAAGGAAGTGACAATGCTCTTGCTTCCAAACAAGCAGACCAAATCACATCTGACTTTGAAGAGTATTCATCTAAGCTTTTATCAGAAGAAACAGTAAGCGTTAATGTGAACTTTGCCAAATTCTTCTTGGATGACGAAAACAAGTTGAATTTGAACTTACCCGCAGACATCAAAGAGCGACTATCGGAAGTTCGCCAAGAATACAATGATGGAGCCGATTGGGTTGGAGTTTTGTTCGCTGTTTACAATGGGGTGGCCGCGTTGGTAGCTTTCCTTTTGCCAGTACTTGCCAAAATGACCAGCCGTAAGTTGACTCATTTGATCTGTTTAGCGCTCGGAGGATTCGGACTTATTTCGGTCTATTTCGTTGCTGACCCCAATATTCTCTTGGCATCGATGATTGGAGTGGGAATTGCTTGGGCGAGTATTCTTAGCATTCCCTATGCCATGTTGGCAGGTGCATTGCCGTCGAATAAAATGGGTTACTACATGGGAGTGTTCAACTTCTTCATCGTAATTCCCCAAATTGTAGCCGCGGGAATACTTGGGTTCTTGTTGAACAATTTCTTCGGTAGCGAATCCATCTTCGCTCTCATTTTGGGAGGATGCTCAATGATTCTGGCCGGGCTTCTAACCTTAGTGGTTAAAGACTCTGATGAAGCTAGTTCATAGGAGACTGCAGACAGTACTACTTAATCCGATAAATTGAAAAGCTCTTGGGTTCGAATGTGAATTCGTCAGGAATCCGCATTTTTTCACCCGTCATCGGGTTCTCCACTGAATTCAGTCCTTCGAGGAACTGATCGTACTTTGATCTTGGACTTGTTTTCGATTCCTTTCCCGTATGCACCGCCATCATATATACCTCTTCTTCATCCCATCTGAAGTAAACGTACAAACCATCTACAGGAACATATTGAGTTGTCCTTCCATTTAAAAGTGCTGAACTACTCTGTCTCAATTTCGCTAAATCAGAAATGAAATCGAAAGCCTCATTTTCAATGTCACTTCTTCCATCTGCCATGAACTTGTTCAGACTGTCTGTTGGCCATCCGCCTGAAAAATCTTCCCTGATTTTTCCATGGCCATCCGTTTCACTCATCAATACTTCCGTACCGTAATATAGGCTGGGAATACCGCGCATGGTCATCAACATTCCCATACCCATCTTAAACTTATCGAAGTCCTTATTAACCACTCCGAAGAAACGAGCGAGATCATGGTTATCAAGAAAGGTCACCATTTTCTCAGGATGCTTATAAACGTAGTCCTTTGCCAATGTGTAGTAAGTTTTGGCAATTCCACCTGTCCAACTTTGCTCTTGATTCATGGCATCATTAAATGCGTAATAAAGTTGGAAATCGGTCAACCCGTCAATGTAGTTAGGCTCTGGACCCAAGGCATCTCCAAGAAACCAGCCTTGAACAGGAATTCCATGGACCCAGGTCTCGGCGAAGATGAAGAGATCGGGAAACGCATCATTCAATGCTGATCCCCACTGCCGCATGAAATCCTGATCGGGATACGCATAGGTGTCAATCCGCAATGCTTCGATCCCAAACTCCTCAACCCACCAAATCGTTTGCTGAATAAAGTACTTCGCGACGTGTGCATTCTTTTGATTGAGATCAGGCATGTGCTTATCGAACCATCCATTACTCATTTTGTCCACGTCATAATCTGAAGCATATGGATCCATCAATGCGGGGGCGCGGTAATTGGTTTGATAGAATCCATCGTGAAAATGAAACCAACTGCTGTCAGGGATATCCTTAAATAGGTGATGCTCGTTTCCGATGTGATTGTAAACAACATCCATCACCATCTTGAGGTCTCGTGCCTTCATCGAATCCACCAGAGTTTGGAAAAGCTCATTATTTCCAAACCGACGATCAATGTTATAATGGTCCGTTATCGCATAACCATGATATGATTCATGTGGTTGATTGTTTTCCAAGAGCGGATTCGGCCAAATTGCTGTGGCCCCTAAATCTTCTATGAAGTCAAGGTGATCAATAATTCCTTGAATATCTCCTCCATGTCTTTCGTAGGGCTCGCTTCGATCAATGCCAACTTGCGTCATTTCATCAAAACTGTCGTTTTTAGGATTTCCATTGGCGAATCGATCAGGTGTTATGAGGTAGATAAAGTCACTGCCATCCAAACCGCGTGTGGTAGTTTTTCGCTCTTTTAGTTCGTAGTCGAATTTGTATTTACCTGCAGGTCCTTTAGATCTGAACTCTATCACTTGAGCCTGAGCTGTCGCATCAATTTGGAGATGGAGGATTACATAGTTGGGATTTTCGAGTTTCTCAGTCGATGTAAGTTTTACACTTTTACCTGCAGCTCTGAGTTCAAACTTGTTTTCCCCGATACCTGATTTATGTATCAGGATTTCAAGCTTTTGATCGGGCAATCCAACCCACCAGTGAGGGGGCTCCACCTTCAATGCAGCATCTTTCCTTTGGTATGTAGAATTAGCTGCGTCTAGGCAAAATCCGTTAGTTCCAAGTGAAATGAATGTGATTCCAAGTATGGCAATATATTTAATCATCTGATTATCAGTGTAAAATGATAGAAACTGACGAAAATCAGTTTCTGTTTTATGGACGGAGTCAAAAATACGTTAATTTTGTTAGTGTATTTTGAACAATAACCTCTATTTAAAACTAAATTACGGTAGTATGAAAAAAGTTTACTTAATGGCACTTGCCGCGCTTTTTGGAACAGCTTCCATGGCACAGGTGAGTGTTACTTTTCAAGTAGATATGAACGGCGAAACGGTTTCTCCGAACGGCGTTCATGTGGCGGGAAACTGGCAAGATGACGCAGGGTTTCCAGGAGAGTGGGATCCATCAACATCTGAAATGACGGATGAAGATGAAGATGGGATTTACACACTGACAGTTTCAGTTCCTGCGGGGGAATACGAATACAAATTTATTAATGACAACGACTGGCCCGGAGTAGAAGGAGTTCCTGCAATCAGTCAGAAAGAAGGAGGGTTCGGAAATGATAACAGGGCATTTTCGGTTTCAGAATGGCATGGAGAAAACGGAGGACTTACCTTGCCTGCCGTTACTTTTGGAGGAAGTGCTCCTGCTGGACTCGTTGCCTTACGTCTTCAAATCGACATGGGCGATCTTGATATTGACGAATTAGGTGTTCATGTTGCTGGTAATTTTTCTGATCCACTTTGGACACCTCAGCTCTCAAAAGCTTTTAGCGCACAAGGAAATGTTTACGCATTTGTTGCACACGTAGCACCTGACGATACTTATCAGTACAAGTTTCTTAATGGTGATTTTTGGGGAACTGATGAGGATTTATCGACTGCAAGTTGTGCAACCGAAGGAAATAGGACTGCAGAAGTCACTGGCGAGGACTTTACGACTGAAGCGTTATGTTTCGGAACGTGTGATGTTTGTGCAGAACCTGTCCAAGTTACTTTTAGAGTTAACATGGAATTACAAACTGTAGGAGAATTCGGAGTCCATGTCGCAGGAAACTGGCAAGCGCTTGCAGGCTTCAGTGCAAACTGGCAACCAGGTGAGTCGATGATGAATGATGATGATGAAGATGGAATTTATGAATTGGTTGTGAATATACCTCCGGGCGAGTATCAGTACAAGTTTATTAACGGAAATGACTGGGGATTCGATGAAAGTGTTCCTGCTGCATGCGAATCAGGAGGAAATAGAGCCTTTGTTTTAGAAGAAGAGCCCTTAGTACTTACTAGCTGCTTCGCTCAGTGTTCGGAAGAGTGTGTAGTAGATCCTGATCCAGCGGATATTACTTTCCTCGTGGACATGAATGCAGAGACAGTTTCTGCAGATGGGGTTTATCTGATTGGAGGATTTACTGATCCTGCATGGCAGGCTGGCGCGACCCAGATGACAGACGATAATGCCGACGGAATTTACGAAGCAACGTTAACTGTTTCGGGTTCGGCAGATATTCAATTTAAGTTTACCAATGGAGATCCATTCCCTGGTGGCGTAATTGATGCTACTGTTGAAGAAACTCATGACTTCGCAGCAGATGGCTGCGGACAGGATAATGGAATTGGAGGATTTAACAGAAACCATGTTAGAAGTGGCGAACCTGAAACACTCGGTTTTATTTATAACTCTTGCCAGTCTATTTTGAGTGTTGAAGAAGCTGAGCTCGGAAGAGTAGCGATTTATCCGAATCCATCTGATGGTGTAAGCTTCATCGAAATTGAGAATCCAAACGGTCACAGCTTGCGCATGCACATTATCGACATTACCGGTAAAGTGGTACGCGAGAATGAAGTAATTAACACAACTCGTCACGAGATCACAACGACTGATCTTACGTCAGGATTGTATTTCCTCAATGTTGTAAACGAGCACAACGAAAGAGCCGTTTACAAGTTGATGGTTAGATGAGTTCATTTTACATACCAGGTTATAAAGGCGGTCATTTGACCGCCTTTTTTATTAACCATTAGATAATGTTGAAGAATGAGGATTTGAAAAATAATCGTTAGATTTAAGTGCTATTGAAACAAACTATTATGAAAAACTATCTTAACACTCCATGCCCTACAACCTGTTCTGTCAGGAATTTCTAGGGGCGCCCTCAGATACATATTAACCCTTAAACTATATACTATGAAACGATTAGTAACCATTTCACTATTTACCCTATTCTACATTTTCTCATCAGGTCAGGTCACAGAGCCATGGCTCAATCAGGGTGGGACAATCGGAAGTAATCCTGATATAACTGTATACAGGAAGAGTCATACCATAATAGCCCCTGGTATGAGTAATCTGATGAGTTCACCCTGGCGAGACGATGCTTGGTTATCGGTCTTTAAACCCTTCGGTGGCTATGACGATATTCAATTACTTTCCAGTGATAACACACCGGGAACACAAACGGGATCATTGGTTTCCGGTGACGATGACTACATCTCAACTCAGATTCGCTTTGTGGGGCATGACGCTTCGACTACTTATCCATGGGCAGGAAATATTGAATTTAACGTTAAAGGCACTTCAAATGCCTTCTCGTCAAACTCTGCTTTGAAAATATTTGCGGGAAACCAAGTAGGGATAAATACGGGATCAAATACTCAGCTTGCAGCTACATTCCTGGTAAATGGAACAATGAAGGTTACCGGTACCAGTACCTTCGATGATAATGTAAAAGTTCTCGGTGCACTACAGGTTGGGAATTCAGGAACCTTCGACACAGATGTCACAATCGGTGGGCCACTTCAAGTCAATAATACGGCAGACATTACCAATAATGTAACAGTGGGCGGGACTTTGCAGGTTAATCAGAATTCAACATTTGATGATAAAGTTACAATTGGTAGTACGGAATTTCCTGTAATAAACAACGGTGAAGGTGATCCCCTCAGATTGTTTGTAGCAGGAGGGATACTCGCCCAAGAAGTGGTTGTCAAATTGAGTGAAGGAAACTGGCCTGACTATGTTTTTGACGAAGGAAGGGATCTCTTACCATTATCTGAAGTAAAAGATTATATAACTGAGAATAAGCGATTGCCGAACTTCAAGAGTGCGGCAGAGATCGAGGAAAACGGACTTGAATTAAAAGAAACGGTCGTACTTCAACAAGAGAAGATAGAAGAACTGTACCTATACATTATCGAACTGGAGAAGAGGCTTGATTCAATGGAAGAGAATCAGGACTAGAATAAACTACGTAAGTAGTTATATGAATTCTCGTTGCTGCAATTTGGTATTTCAAATCTTTCCTTGGATGATCTTTAGCTTTCGTTAGGTGCTATGTTCCATAAGTCAAACTGTAATTACAGGATTAAATCTTGAAAAATATGGACCGAAAAGGCATATGTCCTAAGTGCACACTTACTTAATCGAATCTATTTCCAATTAGGTGCTTGCGATAAAGTAATTGCTTCACCCAATTTGAAGAATCATCTCATTTTGCTGAAACTAATTTAGGATTTGAAGAAATCAAACCGACTTCTCATGAAATGATGAGATGGCCAATTGAAATCTCCAATAGAACGCAGCGATAATAATATTCTACAGATTAAAAGATATTTCAATTATGAAAAAATATATTCTATTTACTGTATTGTCGATCTTATTTTGGAAAGTTTCGCTACCACAAGAACCGCTCAGAACGGATGTACTAGGTAATCAAATATTAAATCAAGAGGCGGAGTACGCTCAGTATGTTCAAGGGGAAGTCATAATTATGTTTAAGGAAGGTTGCTTAAACAATGATGTCCTCGAAAAATATACTTCAGGTTCATTTAAGGCATCTGAGGCAAAACCGACTCGATCAGTGCAGTCGAGCGACTTACAGTTTTATGAAGACTATTCGAATTTTAGCTTGCGAAAAGTTGTAACAAAATATAAGCCATCAAATGGATTTTCGGTTTCGCGATCAGGAAAAGTAATAGAGAACAATAGTTTCAAGAACTTAATGATTCTTCAAATAGATGAATCAAAGAACGTTTTGGAACAATGTAGGTCACTTGAAGAGTATTCTTGTATCCTTTTTGCCGAACCAAATTACATTCTTGAATTAGATGACTCACCTCCTAATGATTCATTTTACGGATTTCAAGATGGTTTTGAGCAATCGAATGACAAAGATATAGACGCAAACAGAGCTTGGGATTTTACCACGGGAAATGAAGGAGTTAAAATCGCTATTATCGACAATGGAGTGGACTATCACAATTTTGATTTAGGCAATGGTGCTTTTAATACACCAGGGGCGAAGGTTCGAGGTGGATGGGACTATGTTAACAATGATAATAATCCTGATGATTTAAGTTTCGAGAATGGGGTCTACAGTCACGGTACGCCTGTGGCTGGAATTGCAGGAGCACTGAGAAATAACAGTACTGGAGTTGCCGGGCTGGCGGGAGGAGATATTGGAAATATTGGAGCTCAAATAATTGCCTTGAAAGTGGGAAATGGAAATTCTATAAATACGGGTTTTGCAATTGACGCGATAATTGAAGGATCTTCTGACACTCCTGGTTTTGGTTACGGATGTCACGTATTAAACAATAGTTGGGGAGGGACTGGCTACAATGAGTCTCTGAGGTCAGCAATCAGTTTTGCCTCTCAGAACAATGTAGTTTTTGTTGCATCTAAAGGAAATGATAATTCAGGCTCAATGCATTATCCTTCCGACTATGATCGAAATTGGGTTTTATCAGTTGGTGCTACCGACTCTAACGACGAAAGAGTTGATTTTCCGCTTTGGGGCTCAAATTTTGGAAATGGTATAGATGTAAGTGCACCTGGAACAGTTTTTAATGTTTATACAACTGCCACTGTTGAAGATGGAAATTGGAGGGCATTTGACGGAACATCTGCAGCAGCTCCTCATGTCGCTGGCCAGGGAGCGTTAATTCTTTCTGAAGCAATCGAGCAAGGATTATCTCTTCATCACGAAGACGTCGAATCCATAATTGAGATATCATCAGAAGATGTTAATGGTGGTGGATATGATGATGATTTGGGCCACGGAAGAATTAATGCTGGAAGATCTTTGGAGATGATGAATGAACCATGGGAAATTGCTCACCACACTGTTACTGGAGGTACCGCAGTAAACTCAACGGGGCCATACATTGCACAGCTACAAAATTCTGGAGGAGGTCTGGCTTCAGCATTGTATGAAGTTGTGCGTTATGAAGTTAGAACTGATGTGAGTTTGCCACCCTATCTTTCTGATACCTATGTATGGGGAAGAGGTACGAATGAATCAACGGGATGGTCTGCTGCAAGCCCTAATTATCAAATTGGTTTTTGCGATGTGTTTGCTAGCACTCCTACCACTGCAACTTTACGCAGCTATGTATACCAAGTCTGGAGTTTTCCACTTGGACAATATTTAGGTGTTTGGCCCACAACGTCGAATAACGTAGTCTTTGCATATACTACATTGGGAATTCCTTGTGTTGATGATCGAAATATAACCCAGACTATTAGCCCTGGTACACTAGACGATCAACTTGTATTCTCTGTTTCTGGTCAGATTACTGCAAATAATTTGATTGAAAGTGGCTCAGATGTCATCTATAATGCAGGTGATGAGATTCGAATGGTTGCTTCTAATTTTCAGGCAGAAATAGGATCAGTCTTCATAGCTACTATTGAAGGATGTGGTTCAAAGAATTTATTCTCTGAGGGTTCCAACCTTGACAAGGATGATTTGTCAAGCTTTGCTCAATGGGGTGAAGAATTGAACACCTCATCGGAAAAAGGTGAATTATTGGAGGTCAGTGCGCATCCGAATCCATTTAATGATTTATTGACTCTATCTTTCATGCTTCCCGAAAGCTCAAAAATTGAGTGTGTTATTTTTGATAACCAAGGGAGAGAAATCGCAAGACCTATCGGAAATGAATGGAGAAGCAAGGGTAAGCACTCGGTGAATTTCGTTGGCTCTGATTTAGAATCAGGGGTTTATTTCTATGTCATTAGAACTAATGAGTATGTGCATAGTGGAAAAATTATTAAGCTCTGAAAACACTTAGTTAGGGCAATGAATCTGTCTGGATTGAAATCCTTTTTAGAATTTATTAAACCTTAGATTAAATGAGTAGCGATTTATCCAAATCCATCAGACGGAGTTAGCTTCATCGAAATTGAAAATCCAAACGGACACAGCTTGCGGATGCACATTATCGACATTACCGGTAAAGTTGTACGCGAGAATGAAGTAATTAACACAACACGTCACGAGATCACAACGACTGATCTTACGTCAGGATTGTATTTCCTCAATGTTGTAAACGAGCACAACGAAAGAGCCGTTTACAAGTTGATGGTTAGATGAGTTCATTTTACATACCAGGTTATAAAGGCGGTCATTTGACCGCCTTTTTTATTAACCATTAGATAATGTTGAAGAATGAGGATTTGAAAAATAATCGTTAGATTTAAGTGCTATTGAAACAAACTATTATGAAAAACTATCTTAACACTCCATGCCCTACAACCTGTTCTGTCAGGAATTTCTAGGGGCGCCCTCAGATACATATTAACCCTTAAACTATATACTATGAAACGATTAGTAACCATTTCACTATTTACCCTATTCTACATTTTCTCATCAGGTCAGGTCACAGAGCCATGGCTCAATCAGGGTGGGACAATCGGAAGTAATCCTGATATAACTGTATACAGGAAGAGTCATACCATAATAGCCCCTGGTATGAGTAATCTGATGAGTTCACCCTGGCGAGACGATGCTTGGTTATCGGTCTTTAAACCCTTCGGTGGCTATGACGATATTCAATTACTTTCCAGTGATAACACACCGGGAACACAAACGGGATCATTGGTTTCCGGTGACGATGACTACATCTCAACTCAGATTCGCTTTGTGGGGCATGACGCTTCGACTACTTATCCATGGGCAGGAAATATTGAATTTAACGTTAAAGGCACTTCAAATGCCTTCTCGTCAAACTCTGCTTTGAAAATATTTGCGGGAAACCAAGTAGGGATAAATACGGGATCAAATACTCAGCTTGCAGCTACATTCCTGGTAAATGGAACAATGAAGGTTACCGGTACCAGTACCTTCGATGATAATGTAAAAGTTCTCGGTGCACTACAGGTTGGGAATTCAGGAACCTTCGACACAGATGTCACAATCGGTGGGCCACTTCAAGTCAATAATACGGCAGACATTACCAATAATGTAACAGTGGGCGGGACTTTGCAGGTTAATCAGAATTCAACATTTGATGATAAAGTTACAATTGGTAGTACGGAATTTCCTGTAATAAACAACGGTGAAGGTGATCCCCTCAGATTGTTTGTAGCAGGAGGGATACTCGCCCAAGAAGTGGTTGTCAAATTGAGTGAAGGAAACTGGCCTGACTATGTTTTTGACGAAGGAAGGGATCTCTTACCATTATCTGAAGTAAAAGATTATATAACTGAGAATAAGCGATTGCCGAACTTCAAGAGTGCGGCAGAGATCGAGGAAAACGGACTTGAATTAAAAGAAACGGTCGTACTTCAACAAGAGAAGATAGAAGAACTGTACCTATACATTATCGAACTGGAGAAGAGGCTTGATAATCTTGAGGACGAGAAGATTAAAAACTGACCAAATTCACTTCACGACTGATTAATTTAACCATGAATTAAATTGAAACAGGACATCAAACGCTCATTTAATATGAACTCCAATAAAGAGCAAATGTTATGATCAGTTTTTGGATTAAAACAAAAATGTCTTCATCAATTACCAGTCGTGGATGATAATATTAAGATGATAGTCATGAAAAATTTCTTAAATATTCTGGTAGTATTAATACTACAATATACTTCAGTAAGCTGCTTTGGTCAGACTCAATTGAATTACGTTTCAAATCCTTCATTCGAAGATTATATTGATTGTCCATGGATGACGGATATGCTTGATGGTAACGTAAATGGATGGACTTCTCCAAATGCAGCATCCCCTGATTACTTTAATTCGTGTGCCGAGAGTACGGCTCCATTCTATTCGGTTCCAACAAATGCCAGAGGTACAATGGATGCCAAATCAGGTCAAGCTTACGGTAGCATTGCAACATACGTTCAAGATTATCCCTATGACAGAGAGTATCTTCAAACCGAGGTGACTCTGGTTGCGGGAATCGAATACGAAGTTAGTTTTAATGCTGTCCTTACAAGCAATTCTCGATATTATACGGATAATTTGGGCGCTCATATATCAACCTCTAACTTGAGTCATACCGGTTATGGAGCCTTAGCAGTTACTCCGATTTTTGAAATTCCAGGTGCCATTACCTCAACTTCAAGTTGGACTACTTTATCTTTCAGCTATATTCCCCCAAGCTCAGGAACGTATTTCTTAACAATTGGGGATTTTAATGTCACGTCTGTCTACACGGACACAGGGGATAAATTATTAGACGGTTATTGTGTTTATCATATTGATGACGTTTCAATTGTGGAGTCAGGATTTCCTTGTGGAGCAAATGGGCCTTCTGATATCGTTCTTTGGCCACCTGAACAATTCTTGAGTGAATGGACAATTTATGCTTCCAACTCTATAACCGCAGAACAAGGTTTTACTATTCAGGAAGGAGACGATATTACGTTGATCGCTGGTCAAGAAATTAGGCTCAAATCAGATTTTTTTGGGAACAATTTTAGAGCTTACATCGGGGACTGTGTGACCACTAATAGACCCGAAGAACTGGAAATGCAGAATCTGGATGTCGACCTTTCCGACTATAATAGAACGAATAGAGACTTAAATTCCCATTTCATAATTTATCCGAATCCCGTAATTGATATATTAAACATAAGTTCAGATAACCTTTCGTCCGAAGCTATCATCGAACAAATTGA
>CAZWQX010000022.1:0-4063 GCA_964635965.1 uncultured Cryomorphaceae bacterium | reverse complement strand
TACTCTGGAGCTGACCATATTTCTAGTTTTAGAGGCTTAAACTCTCGAAGTCAGTCAATAGATGTTAGAGACTTTCCGCATGGTTTATATTCGATTCGAATTATCAGTGTAAATGGTGATATAACTAACCTCAGGTTCTTAAAGAAGTAGGATCAGATTTTTTTGTTGGATAGGATATCTAGTAGATAAAAATCAAAAATCAAGTGGGCACCTTTATTGTGAAGGTGCCTTTTTTATCTTTGGGCCTATGCGTCTGATTTTTGGCTGCATCTTCTTGCTTTTCACTTCTTGTCTCGATGGACAAAGAGTGATTCTGATTAATTCTATTCCTGAAAATACCCCTGATGGTGACTTGATTCATTTTGCAGGAGAACCGAATAATTGGAACCCGGGTGATGAAGAATGGGTTTTTTCTGAAAGTGAATTGGGCTGGGAACTAATTCTACCCGAAGAGACAGCTGATACTTTTCAAGGGAAAATTACCAGGGGGTCATGGGAAACAGTTGAGGGAAATGCGACGGGAGGTTTTTTGCCAAATCGATCATTTGACTTTTCACAATCTGATACAGTTGAAATTTCAGTTCTCTCATGGGAGGGTGAGTTCCAACCAGATGACCTACCCGATAATCTCGTAACCTATAATGACGAATTCTACATGACAGAGTTAGAAAGGACAAGACGTATTCGCGTTTTGCTACCTCTGGATTATGATGATACGAATATTCACTATCCCGTTCTTTACATGCACGACGGTCAGAATCTGTTTTCAGATCAGGAATCGTTCGCAGGTGAATGGGAAATTGACGAGGCTCTGGCCGCTTTTGATGCGGATGGTTTTGAAGGCGCCATAATTGTTGCCATTGATAATGGGGGAGGACTCCGAATTGATGAATATACGCCCTATAGCCATCCTGTTTACGGGGGAGGTGAGGGTGATCTGTACGTCGATTTTATCGTTAATACATTAAAACCTGCAATCGATGAAGAGTACCGTACATTAACCTCCAGGGAATCTAACGGGTTAATGGGGAGTTCATTGGGTGGATTGATCTCCTTTTACGGCGGGATCAAGTATCAAGATGTATTTTCTAAAGTTGGTGTTTTCTCTCCCTCATTCTGGTTCAATGATTCGATTTACGATTATGTTGAGGAGATAGGGAAGACTGCCGATATGCAGTTTTATTTCCTCGCAGGTGGCCAAGAGAGTGAGACATTAGATCAGCAGGTTCTGGATATGATCGCAACAATGGAGGCTGAAGGTTTCCAAGAAAATGAGATAAATTATGAGTTCGTTCCAAGCGGTCAGCACAGTGAATGGTTTTGGGCTCAGGAATTTCCCGATGCCTTTGAGTGGCTTTACATTAATTCTTCTTTGAGCATCAACGACCCTATCGGAAATGGGATTGTTGAAATATATCCCAACCCGTCTAGTGACTTGGTATTCTTGAATTCTGACTTGGAAATCATGTCGTGGTCAATTTTTGACCTTTCGGGAAAGCTGTTACTGAGTGGTAATACCTATAATAATTCGATTGATATTTCGGAGCTTCCTGCAGGTCTGTTTTTAGTGTCGATAACCACAGAGTCAGAAACTGCGGTTAGAAAAATTATCAAAGAGTGAATAGGGGAGTATTATTAATTCTATTTCTGTTCGGATACGTAATAGGAAGTTCACAGCCGAATCTTCCTGAGAATGGCCCTGTTTATACTTCGGAGGAGATACCCAAAGTGTATATCATAATTGACCAAGACAGTCTGGATGACCTTTATTTAGAAGAGAATTGGTATTCAAATTACGAGTATGGAGCCACATTCATATTTGAAACAGAAACTTTCTCAGATACAATCCCAATGATCGGTTTTCGCTTTCGCGGAAATACATCTCGAGATAAAATCAAAAAATCATTTAAGGTCTCGTTTAATACCTACGTTCCTGGACGTAAATACTACGGACTGGAAAAAATGAACCTTAACGCAGAAACGAATGATCCTGCGATGATGCGGTCCAGACTTTGCTGGGATCTTTATAGAAATTTGGGAGTTCCGGCACCTCGGTCAAATCATGTCGAAGTTTACATCAATGGTGAATATTATGGATTGTACCTGAATACCGAACACATAGACGAAGAGTTCTGTGAAAACCGCTTCGGAAGTCAAGGGGGAAATTTGTACAAATGCAGTTATCCGGCGAATTTGGACTATTTAGGACCTGATCCTGACGCATACAAGGTCGCCCCTTGGGATTCACGAACCTACGAGCTTAAAACCAACACAGAATTAGATGATTACTCGGATATAGCTGAGTTTATCTCTTTTTTGAACCTCTCCGGTTCTTCTGATTTTACCTGTCAATTTTACGAGTATTTCAATGTTTATGCTTATCTGAAAGTTGCTGCTATTGATGTATTGACGGGAAACTGGGATGGATACATTTACAATCAGAACAATTACTATCTCTACCACAATCCGACCACTTCTCAGTTTGAATACATCCCATACGACACTGATAACACTTGGGGCATTGATTGGATAAATCGAAATTGGTCTAACCGACCTATTTACAATTGGAGTCAAACAGGAGCTACTCGCCCACTGTTCAATCGATTGATGGACAGTGATGAATTCAGGGATGTTTTCTCCTATCATATTCAAGACTTGTTGAATAATCATTATTTCACAGAAGAACATATTACATATGTCGAGAATCTTCAGGGTTTTATAGAGGCATCAGCATTGAGCGATCCTTATCGGCCATTGGATTGGGGGCATTCCGATGAGGATTTCCTTAATTCACTAACCGAAGCGGCTGGAGGGCATGTCGATTTCGGAGTATTGGAATTTGCCGAGATAAGAAAGAATTCAGCAAATAATCAACTCGAGTCTTTCAGTATCGGTCCCATTGCATTATTAGTGAAGGAAGACTTTGCTTCATTTCCTGATCAACTTATAGTCAAAGTATTTTCTGAGGGTCCGGAATTAACACAGGCTGATTTTAACTATTCGATTGATGGAATTTCTCAATCCGGAGTCACCATGTCTTTGACTGAATTTGGATCAGAAACAACCATTGAATTCGATCAACCTTTTGATCAGATTACTTACAATATTTCGCTGATGGCTTCTAATGGAGAAGTTACCGATGTTTATTGCTCACCCAAGGCGTTATACACGCAATCGCCAAATGGTTTGGTCATCAATGAAGTAATGACGTCAAATAATCAAACAATAGCTGATGAGGCAGGTGAATTTGAAGATTGGATTGAACTCTATAATTCGGGAGAAGTTGCCGTACAACTTGCGGATTACTTTTTGACAGATAATTCATCTTCTCCGACTAAATGGGAGTTTCCGAATTATATTTTGCAGCCGGAAGAATTCCTGCTTGTATGGGCAGACCGTGATTTGGCAGATGGTCCAATGCATGCCAATTTCAGATTAAGTGCAGGTGGTGAAGAAGTACATCTCTTTAAGGAAGAAGTAGATGGTATTCGATGGATTGACGGTATTGATGTTCCGCCAATTCCATCTGATTACTCGTTTGGGAGAGAGAATGACGCTGAATTACCTTGGATGCTATTTTGGTCACCAACACCGGGTTATTCCAATTCGGGGACGCTTTCAGTTTCTGATCTTGATGATCAAGAATCTTCTACCTTATATCCTAACCCTACGGATGGTTTAATCTTTTTCCGAGAATTTATTCACTACAGAATTGAATCTCTTGATGGTAGAATCCTTCTAAACGGTTCGGGTAATCAAATTGACTTAAGCAGTTTCAGCTCGGGAGTCTATTTGGTGAGATCCAATCTCGGAGTAGAAAGGGTAGCCAAATTTTGAATCAAATTTTCTTTGGGATTTTAAGGATAGGCAGAAATTTTGATCGGAATATTTTCGGGTGAAAATTCTTAAGTGTATTTTTGACACTTATAATCGATCTTTTAAACCAAACAGAAAATGAAGAAGTGGATTTACGCGATGTTTTTGGCAGTTTCCGGATTGACGTTAACAGCCCAAGTAGTCACAGTCGACCCGCCTTTCCCGACTATCAATGATGAGGTTACCA
>CAZWQX010000021.1:0-37992 GCA_964635965.1 uncultured Cryomorphaceae bacterium | reverse complement strand
GGGCCACCTCGACCATCGAAGAAAACCACACTAATGCCGTGTAAGCTCGATACTCTACTAATCTCTTCTTTAGCTCGGAAAATATTCCAGTTTGCCGAAATATAACCTCCGTCTTTTGTTCCATCAGAAAAACCGAGCATCACCACTTGTTTCGAATTTCTGCCCTTCAAATGCTTCATGTAAGAAGAATTGGAATAGAGTTTATCCATTACTTCACCGGCCACTTGAAGATCATCGATTGTTTCGAAAAGAGGGATAATGTCAAGTGTCATCTTCGGACCCATACCACTCAAACGCGCCATGGCAAAAACCCTGGCCACATCCATGGCACCTCTGCAGTTACTTATGATGTAGCGGTAACACCCCAAAGGACCATTTCTTTCTTGAATTTCTTGCATTGCCCAGAAAGAGGCGATCGTATCACTAAGGATTGGATCATCTAATCGAGGCCTTGATCGCAGCTCAGAGAGTTCGAAAAGGGCATCAGGATTCAGCAGGTCTTCTTGGGAGAAATTGCCTTTGGTCAAACGAGGAGTCAAAGCTTCCAACGTACGAGCAATCACCCTGCTGTCTTGCCTGAAATCCAAACTGGCAAAATGGAACCCAAAAATTTGCACCTTTCTTCTAATATCGATGACATCATCTGCGTAAAGCCCATTGTGATCTTCTTCAAGAATATCAACCAATTCGTCAAGCCTGTTTTCGAACCACTTCAGACGCATCGTTGGGTTCTCAGGATTTACAAATGCGGACTTGTATAATTTGGATTCAGTTGCATCTACAATTTCAGCCGCTCCTCGGAAGGTGATTCGACGTTTTAAACGTCGAATATCTCTGAAATAACTTTTGAAAACCCCTGTTCTCAAACGGTCTGCAACCTTTACTGAGATGTCAGTTGTTACAAAGGGGTTTCCATCTCTATCACCCCCGGGCCAGAAACCCAGTTGTAGAAGTGAGTTGTCATCCAAGATTTGTGAAGCATCATCACCTAGTTGGTCGCTTACTGTTTCATAGATATGAGGAATACTGCGATAAAATACATTTTCCAGATACCAAATGAGGCTCACGGCTTCATCGAAAGGTGTGGGTTTCTCCTTTTTGAAAAATGGAGTTTTTCCTAGTTGAGCCAATAAACTCTTGATATTGCTGAGATCATTTACCTTAATGGACTCGGCCAAATCCGTTATGATACCCAAAACAGGTCCCGGATAAAACTGTGTTGGGTGTGCCGTCAAGACAATTCTCACTCGAAAATCTCGGAGTGCCTCATGAAGTTTTTCGGCAGCGTTCCTATTTGATACTTGATTAAAAAATGCAGGAACACTTCCGTTTCCTTCCATATTGTTAACAATATCGAACGCGGCATCCTCAAGCGCATCAACCAAAACCACTTGTCTTTCAATATATTGGATAAACCTGAATAACTGGTCAATGACCGCTTGCTCATTGGGGTACTCCTCAAGTTCATCGAAGAACTCTTCGATTATCTCAGTGGGTGACTCTCCATTCTTTAGTCCTGAGGCACATTCTTCCTCTAGGAGAGGGAGTAAAATTCCCGTTCGATGAACACCATCGAGCTCAAGTGTTAAAAAAATCGAATTGTAAATCCGATACCTCAAAAGCACCAAGTCGTTGAATGCTTTAATGTTGTCGATCATAGCGGACGTTCATGGAAGTGGGCCATGAAGGTACTAAAAGGAAAACGTCCTGAAATGTGTTTCTTCCAACCATTCATTCTGCCTAACTTTGTGCCGTTTTTTATGAAGGAAAAGGTCGGTCAAGTAACTGCAGTAGATAAAGAGCTCTACCCCTATCAGGAGGAGGCGATCACCAAGATCTTCGCCGAATTCAACAGTTTAGAAGGGAAAAGAGATGTTCTTTTTCAGCTGCCAACGGGGGGTGGGAAAACGATAATTTTCAGCGATATCGCCAAGAAGTTTATCCTGGAGACCGGAAAAAAGGTGTTGATTTTAACGCACCGTGTGGAGCTTTGTGCACAGACTTCTAAGGCACTTAACGACATAAACGTAAAAAACAAGATCATCGATCGAGATGTGAAGGAGCTGCATGACCGTGAGGAGTACAACTGTTACGTGGCCATGGTTGAAACTCTCAATAATCGGTTAAACGATGACGACACCTACCTTCGAAATATTGGATTGGTCATTATTGATGAGGCTCATTACAACTCTTTTCGAAAACTCTTCAAGTTCTTTCGCGAATCTAATATGCTGGGGGTCACGGCAACCCCTCTTTCATCCAATAGAAATCTCCCACTCAATGAGAATTACGATGTTCTAATTGTAGGACATAGTATTCGCGACTTGATTGAGGATGGATATTTGAGTGATGCCACGACTTACACTTTTAATGTGAATCTGAAATCCCTCAAAGTTGGAACGGATGGCGATTATACAATAAGTTCATTAGATCGGTTATACAGTCTTTACACCATGCAAGACAGGCTTTTGGCAGCCTATCAGGAAAGAGCAAAGGGCAGGAAGACATTAATTTTCAATAGTGGTATAGCTACTTCCGTTCGGGTTTTCGAACTGTTTAAAAATGCCGGATTACCCGTTAAGCATTTGGATAGCACTTTCTCATCCAAGGATCGAAAAGAAACGCTCGAGTGGTTTAGAAATACAGAAGGTGCAATTCTTACCAGCGTGGGTATTCTTACTACGGGTTTTGACGAACCCTCGGTAGAGTGCATTATTATAAATCGCGCTACGCGGTCCCTCACTTTGTATCATCAAATGATTGGTCGCGGTTCACGAAAGACGAAAACCAAAAGCAGCTTCACCATCATTGATCTTGGTAATAATGTTGAGCGTCTGGGGTTATGGCAGGACTATATCAACTGGCAGGATATCTTCAAATTTCCAGATAAATATTTCGAAAAAATCAATGAGCGTGATCATCAGCTCATGGTTGATTATCACTATGAAAGACCTGAATGGTTGAAGGAGCTCTTCCCAAATTATGGTCCTGAAGATGATTTCAACATGAAGCGAACTTATGTCTCACTGGTCGATAAGGGTGAGAAGCCTAAAAAGGCGGTTGATTTGAGCATTGAGAACCATTTGAATCAAATAATCAGGAATACGGAGGATTATTATGATGCTTTAGAGCTAGCCGATCATTTGGTAGAAGAAATAGAGTACAGATGTCGATTATATGCTTCATGTCTTCACAATGCCACTGAAAATTACAGTGATTGGTTGAAAGAAACCTATGTAAGAAAGCTCAAAAACGGCCTTCGATTGGCATTGATGTAGAGAGATGGCTGAGGTTAGAATGCATCCCTCATGGAAGAATGTCCTCCAATCGGAGTTTCAAAAAAACTATTTCGAAGAATTAATCAAATTTGTTAAAACGGAGTATGCCACCCAGAAGGTCTATCCTCCTGGTAAATATATCTTTAGCGCTTTAGATCACACTCCTCCCGAGGATGTGAAAGTTGTTATTTTGGGACAGGACCCTTATCATGGGCCGGGGCAGGCGAATGGTCTTTGTTTCTCGGTTAAAGAAGGTATTCAGTTTCCTCCGTCTCTCAGGAATATTTTTGCCGAGATTAAATCAGATTTAGGTAAGGAAATACCTGCTTCCGGAGATTTAACAAGATGGGCAGATCAAGGAGTTCTTTTGCTAAATGCGACCTTAACAGTGCGCGCTCATTCCCCAGGCTCACATCAGAAGAGAGGCTGGGAATTATTTACCGATAGCATCGTAGATGCAATCAATGAAAAGCTTTCAGGGGTGGTATTTATGCTTTGGGGAAGTTATGCTGCAAAAAAAGGGGCACTAATCGACTCAACTAAACATTGTGTGCTCAAATCTCCACATCCATCTCCATTATCTGCTCATAGAGGCTTTTTCGGATGCCGACATTTCAGCAAAGCAAACGAGTATTTACAGTCAATCGGAAAAAAGGAAATAAGCTGGTAATCAGGAGGCCATCCAAATTAAAAGAACGATCACAGCCAAGATGAAATAAGCAAAAACAACGGGACCCGTGATCTCAGGTTCCAACTCTTTATTTTTCTTTTCCAACATATCAGAATGTATTTGGGGCAAATATACATTTTGTGGTTTCAATTTGCGAAAACTCATTGGCAAGATTTCATTTTCGGGAAAATTTCTATATTCATAATAGTTAACCTTCTGACGATGAAGAAACAATGCTTAGAATGTGGTGAGGCATTCTCTGGGCGAATGGATGCAAAATTTTGCTCAAATTACTGTAGAAGTTCTTATCACAATAAACAGAAAAGCGATGGAGATCGCGAGATTAAAAAGATAAATTCCATATTGAGAAAAAATCGAAAGATTTTAGCAACGCTCAATACTTCCGGAATAAAGAGAATTCACCGCAATAAGTTGATGGTTAGTGGATTCAATTTCAATTATCTCACCAATACATTTAAAACAGCTCGAGGGAAGACGTATAAATTTTGCTACGACCAAGGGTACATAGATTCAAAAAGTGAATACTTGACTCTTGTTGTTAAGAAGGATTATGTTGGCTGACTCTCTTATCTCTAAAACGAAAAAAATAAGAAGCAGCAAATCCCGCAAGAATGTGCCAAACACCCCACCATGCGGTAATCATTGCCATCCCACCATTTCCATCAAAAAAATTAAAGATGATAATGAGCCCGAGCCCCGAATTTTGGATTCCTGTTTCGATTGATAGTGTTCTCCGTAGGTGATCGTTTAGCCGAAAACCCATCCCAGTGAAATAGCCCACGGAAAGGGCTATAAGATTATGGACCAAAACCAATAGGAAAACCAAGCCTAAGTGATTCTTGAAAACTTCCCAATTATTGGAAAGAGCCACACCGATAAATCCGAACAGGATCAGAATACTCAGGATCCGAATGGGTTTTTCAATTTTTGAGGTTAGCTTTTGAAAGCGTTTTTTGAATGCAATTCCAAGAATCAGCGGAAAAACCAAAAGAATCAAAACCGTATTTAGCATGTCGAAGAAGTTCAGTCTAAAACTTCTTAACAAAACTTCGGTTTCGCTCCATTGACTTGACCAGAATTCAAAATTAAGCGGAGTCATTAAAGGACTTAGCAACGTCGCTATTGCAGTGAGTGTAACTGAAAGAGAAACGTTTGCTCCTGAGATAGAGGAGAAAAAATTTGATATGTTTCCTCCTGGACATGCTGCAACCAAGATCATTCCAAGTGCTAAAGCAGGATGAGGCTTGGATAGAATAACCAGGATAAATGTTAGAACGGGAAGAAAGGCGAACTGAGATAGAACACCACCAAAAACGGCTCTTGGGTTCTTTCGTAGCTCAACAAAGTCAGAAGTGTTGATTCCCAGAGCAACTCCAAACATGATAAAGCCCAAGCAAAAGTTTAGAAAAATCAGACTTTCGTCCGAGAAGATGATTTTTATTGAGCTTAGATCGTCGGTTGGTGCCAAACACAGAAAGTTTCTGCAAAATATGGGAAAATAAAAAAACCGCAAGTGTGTCCTGAAAGCGATTCTGAGAATCGATAACCAATCAATCTAAAACAACCATTAAAGATCGGACTACACTTGCGGCTGTTAGTACGCACTAGGCGATACTAACGGGCTAACCAAAACCTCGCTGTATTTCTAGAACGAAATACGGATCAAATATAAGGGGTTTAAACTGAATGTAAAGTAATCGTAGTTAAAATGTGAATACAACTTTGGAATGCCAACGAAGTAAATTAACAGGTGTTGTGAAGGTGGTTTCGACTAAACCCTGTTTTTAAAAGTTTAATCACCTATAAATGGCAGATAATCTGTGATTCAAGAAAAAACTCATTGAATCCTTAACGATTATTGACCCAGTGATACTGCGCCAAAAAAAATCATTTCTCCGTTTTCAACGCCAACTTTTATCTAGATAGGATTACAACAAACTTCGCAGTCTTCTATGTATTCCTGTTCGGGAATCGAAAGATCCAAAAGCATAGAAATATTTTGGAAACAATAAGGGCACAAGAAATAATGCTCGTACATGGATTTAGAATTTCATTCTATATGAAACCTTTGTAGATTTAAAGTGTTTTCAATTAAAACAAGTGATGTATAGGCAAGGTGACGTATTAATCGAAAAAATCCCTGAAATTCCCTCATCTGAGAGAACTACGGAAGAATTACTGGTTAGAGGTGAAGGAAGAAATCACGGACATTTCATCAAAGGAAATTCGCTAAAAATATGGACTGCCGCTTCTGACGAAACTACTGAAGGTGGAGGTCTTATTACGCAGTACCTGGAATTAGAGGAACCTGCAGAACTGAAACACTTGTTGATTGATTCAGGTCAATGGACAAGCGAACATGAACCAATTGTCATTCCTCCGGGAAAGTACCGGGTAATCAAGCAGCGTGAATACAATCCCTATGCGAAAGCAATCCGGGCCGTCAGAGACTAATAAGGATCAATCCCTTAGCAATTCTGAAGCGAAGAATCTGTACAAGTTCAAGCAGAGAATTCTTCGAGAGAGTCTTGCGCTCCAAACAGACAAGATTGAGCTCGCTTCTGCCGTACTTGCTATGTATGGAGCTCTTGGTATAACGAATACCCCTAGAATTTATATTTCAAACGGACCCCGAGAAGCTTCGCGATTGATGAAACATCTGGTGGGGACAGAAAAATTTTCCGAGTTTGAACCAAAAGAAGCGTTTGGGTCATTCGAAGCGAATAAGTCTTTACAAAATAAAATAGACGATACCGTTTTTGACTATGCGAAAACCGAAAAGAATGGTCTGAAAGATTTTTTAGGAGAAGGTAGGTATAGAGAAACCTTAAATATTCTTTTCAGAGATCTCAATTTTCAAATATCACAATCTGTATACGCCGTAGCAATTGGTTCTCTGAGTCAATTGTTTCGGGCTAATAACGAGAGTCATAGGGATTTTTTTGCCCATCCTTCATTTGCGGATTGGGATTGGACGGCTTTTTATCTTTCGGGTGTAGAAGCCTTTGGTTATGATTCCTCCATACCGAATTGGTACTTTGATTTATTGAATCAAGGACTATTTGCGGGTTATTTTTTCGAAGGATTCGCGATTCTGGTTACGCGACCAAGCAGATTATCCAAGAATGAAAATTTAGTTCTACATGATGAAGGTGGAGCGGCAATCAGCTGGCAAGACGGTACTCAATTCTATTTTTGGAATGGGGTGGAGATTCCCGGCCGTCTTATAGAAAACCCGGACTTGGTTTCAGGCGATGATATTCTCAAAGAAACGAATGCGGAGGTCAGAAGGTGTTACCAGGAGGTGCTTGGAAGCGAACGATTTGGAAACCTTCTTGGCCTGGAAACCATCGACGCCAAACAAGATCGTTTCGGAAACGATCTGGTGCTTTACCGAACACGGGAGATAGATAAGCTTGCCGGGGACCACATTTATTTTGCCAAAGTAGTTTGTCCCTCAACCGGTCGAAACTACTTCCTGTGTGTTCCGCCTACAATAAGGACTGCGGAAGAGGCAGTATCATGGACGTTTGGAAAAAAGCCCGAGGATTACAAGCCTCATATCGAGACTTAAGAAGTCACTTTAGTGGCTCGTTTTCTTTCGTGTTCTTTCAGGAAAATCTTTCTTATGCGAATATTACTTGGGGTTACTTCAACCAGTTCATCCCCTTGGATGTATTCTAGTGCTTCTTCAAGTGAGAACTTAATTGGAGGGGCGATTTTTAGTTTATCATCAGCGCCCGCGCTTCTCATATTGGTTAACTTCTTGGTTTTGGTAACGTTAACCGTCAGGTCACCAGGTCTTGTATTTTCCCCAACTACTTGTCCTTCGTAAATTTCCTCATTTGGTCCAACAAAGAAACTTCCTCTGTCTTGAAGATTGTTGAGAGAATAGGGGATAGCTTTGCCTGTTTCCATGCTAATGAGAGATCCATTTTGTCTTCCACCAATTTCTCCTTTCATCGGCTCAAAACTCATGAATCGATGCGTCATAATAGCCTCACCTGAAGTGGTCGTCATCAAGTAGTTTCTTAAACCAATTAATCCTCGAGATGGGACACTGAATTCCAATATCATTCGATCTCCCTTCGGTGTCATTGATTTCATCTCACCTTTCCGAGTATTGACTTGTTCAATGGCTTTCCCTGAATACTCTTCCGGAAGATCGATTCGCAATTCCTCGATCGGCTCACATTTCTTTCCGTCAATTTCTTTAACGATAACTCTAGGCTGGCCAATTTGAACCTCGTATCCTTCTCTCCTCATCGTTTCAACGAGAACGGAGATATGAAGAATTCCACGACCAAATACACGGAAAGAATCCCCCTTCTCTGCAGGTTCAACTCGCAGCGCCAGGTTTTTCTCGAGTTCTTTTTCTAAGCGCTCCTTTAGGTGATTTGAAGTAACGTATTTTCCTTCCCGACCAAAGAACGGGGAATCATTGATGGTGAAAAGCATACTCATCGTAGGCTCATCTATATCTATTGTTGGAAGGGCATCTTGAATTTCGATGTCTGATACGGTATCTCCAATATCGAAACCATCTACACCCGCCAAAGCACAAATGTCGCCTGAGTTAACTTCACTCGCTTTACGTTTCTGCAACCCCTCGAAAACATACACTTCCTTCACGGTGCTTTTAACTGCGCTTCCGTCTCGTTTAAGCAATGCTACGCGTTGACCTGACTTCACACTTCCTCTTTTAACTTTTCCCACGGCGATACGACCGAGATAAGGCGAGTAGTCTAATGAAGTCACCAGCATTTGCAAGGCACCACTTTCCGTTTTTGGCGGAGGAATGTCAGAGATTATTGCATCCATTAAGGATGTTATATCTTCTGTCGGTTTATTCCAATCAGGACTCATCCACCCCTGTTTTGCCGAACCATATACGGTTTCGAAATCAAGTTGATCTTCTGTAGCTCCCAAGTCAAACATCAGGTCGAACACAGCTTCATGCACTTCATCGGGTGTGCAGTTTTCCTTATCGACCTTATTGATTACCACAATCGGTTTCAAGCCGGCGGCCAGGGCTTTTTCTAGCACGAACCGCGTCTGCGGCATAGGCCCTTCAAAGGCATCTACCAACAGCAAGACCCCATCGGCCATATTCATGACCCGTTCAACTTCTCCACCAAAATCGCTGTGTCCGGGGGTGTCGATAATATTGATTTTGTGGTCTTTGTATGTCACGGAAACGTTTTTTGCGAGAATGGTAATTCCTCTTTCCCGCTCCAGATCATTGTGATCCATGATAAGCTCTCCCGGATTCTCATGGGCTCCAAAAATATTCCCTACATGAATCATTTTATCAACCAAGGTTGTCTTTCCGTGGTCGACGTGAGCAATGATCGCTACGTTTCGAATTTGGCTCATAGTTCTAAAATTGGGCGCAAAGGTAAACTTTGTTTGGGGTTCAAAAGAAAAAATCCCGCTCCATTCGGAGCGGGATTTTCAATTCTCTATCTCGTGAGTTTAATTTCTGCTGATCATCAATTTCTCGATGATGATTCCGTTAGGTGTTGTTAGTTTGTAAATGTAAATACCATCGGGAAGATCTGTCGCATCAAACTCTATGTTGTATCGCTGTCCCTGGAAAGCCATTTGACTGAAGGCAACTCCGAAGGATCTTCCACTCATATCGATTAACTCAACAGTAGTGAATGCATCTTTTTCAACCTCGAATACCACATTCGAAGAACCTGTAGTTGGGTTTGGATATGTTTCCAACACTCCAATTTGATCTTCTACTACTGCTACACTTTGTTGAGGCTCAATAAATTCAGTATCATCGAAACATCCTGATGCCATATCACCATCAACAACTGGGAAAAGCTCTCCGTCTAGAGTTGCGGTCAATTGAACCTCATTACCACCGTCAAGATCGTATACATAGAAGTTATTCGAGTTTAATCCTTCAGCTACAATCAATCCATTATCTCTTGTTGCCGCTCCACCATTCACTGCCGTGATAATGTCAGCTACAAAGACTGCCTCACTTTCAATAATTTCGTAAAGCTTTGACGGACCGTCGTTCAATCGTTCGATTAGGAATAATCCACCTTCATCGCTCAAGAAAAGATCTCCACCTTGAACAGGAACATCTTCTGCCACTAGTGAAGCATCACCTGTGATCGGATCAACCGTCCAAATCTCATCATCTGAACGATCACCAACATATACCAATTCATCGTTCGGATTCCAAACTGCAGCAGTAATTCCTCCGATGTTAGAAGTAGACACTTCGTTGATCAATACACCGCTGTAGCTGTATGTGCGAAGCACGTTTCCATTAACTACATAGAAGTTACCATTGTTTGTGTTTACTGCCAAGTGCGCAGAAATTCCTGTTTCGAAAAGAAGATTCAATTGGAATTCTCCATCCACAATTTGTCCTTCGTACACGGTACCTTGGGCAATGTTTGGAGTATTGTCAGCAATGTAGAAGTATCTGAAGTCTTCACATCCTTCTTCTACCAATCCGAATTCAATACATCCGGCCGCCATATCTCCATCTTCCAATACAATATCAATATCGAACTGCATATCCAACAATTCACCTGATGCAGGATCAATTAAGTTAAGAGCAGAGCTTCCTGAATTGGAAACGATGATTGTTCCATCATCTAGAATCGCAGCACCATTGATGTTGTTTAAACCAGGCTCGAATGTTGATACACCATCCGTCAAGTTGCGGAAAGTATCGTCTATTCTGTTGGTAATCCAAAGGTTTCCGTCCTGAGTCACAACTAAGTCTCCTCCAGACACATTATCTAAAGTTGCTACCAATGAAGAAATACCAGAGTTAGGATCCACTTCGTACACTGCATTGTTATCAGCAGAAGCAATGTAAAGCGCTCCTGAATTCGGATCAACCACAGCTTGTGGAGTATTCTCTACATTTTCTCCGAAGTACGTGATTTGAACAGGCTCAGAAACAGTTCCTTCACTTGGATTGTATGTTCTGATTTTTCCTCTTCCTGAGCTTACCAAGTAAATATTACCATCATTAGCAAGGGCAATGTGAACACCGGCAGTCAGTTCCAGCTCTACCTCAAGAGAAGCTGAGTTACCATCGATAACCACTTCATAAAGGGTCGCACCGTTGTCTGTGTTGTTTGCTAGGTAAACTTTGTAGTCCAAGCATACTTCAATATCTTCTCCGTCATTGCATCCTGAAGCTAAATCACCGTTTTTAGCGATGAAAGGCTCTCCGTCCAACATTAGGTTTAATTCTTCAACCATGTTAGCGTCAGTGTCAACTTTAGTTAAGACATCGCTATTGAAGTTGGCAGTTAAGATGTTATTGTCAGCGCTAGCGCACGCACCGTTTACATCGTCGGCAATTGAACCAACGAGTTCGGTTGAAGTACCTACTACTTTTCTCAATTCATCTCCTGCACGAGTAGCAACGAAAAGCTCACCATTGATCAATACCAAGTCTCCACCGTGGATAGGCGCATCGGCTACAAATACATAAGAGCCATCGGATAAATCAATTGCAAAAATCTGATCTTGGTTTGCAGAACCCACATACAACAAACCGTCCATTGGGTTATATACTACTGCAAATAACTGGCTCAAACCGTCAGCGAAAGCCACTTGACCTTCGAAAGAATCCGTTGCAGGATCATATATATCTACGAAATTTCCGTTTGCATTCACAAATAGAAGCAATTGATCTTCAGCGTTGTATGCAATGTGAGCTTCGTATCCGAGATTCACTTCGAGTTCTAACATTGCGTCATTACCCATAACTTCAACGTTGTAGATATCAGTTCCACTGATTCCGGGTCCATGACTTGCATAATAGATACTAAAGTCAACACAATCTTCACCACCTTGGTTGTTATCAAGACATCCGCCTGTCAAGTCACCATTAAACAATGGAAAATCAATGTCATAAGTTGCAACAACTTCGAGTGAACCAAGATTAACTTCTTTTAAAAGGCTGTTTCCGTCACCATCTGCCAAAAGAACGTTGCCATTTGCCAAGACTGCCGCCCCATTAATTTCGTCAACCGGAACTATAAACTGCTCACCTGTAAGAACTTTTGTAAATCTATTGGCGCTTCTTTCGATAGACCATAAATCGCCATCTACAAACACGAGGTCACCACCATTAACATTTACGGACGGACCAAATGGAGTTGCCGTTCCGTCTGTAGCAATGGTGTAAATCTGGTTATCTGATTGATTTCCTGCGTAGAGTACACCTTCAGCGTCACACACCGCGCTTGGGAATCCTGAAAGAGAATTTCCCGATTCATCCACGATGTCGATAGCATCAGAAAGAATGCCTGTCGCCACATCGTAAGTCCTGTAATTCTGACCAACGATATAAATCGTTCCTCCATCAGGAGAGAGTGCGATATGAGCACTTCCAATATCTTCTAGCAATGTCGTGAAAGTAGCACCGCCCATATCGTTCAGTTCTACTTCTAATAGATCCGCTCCGTTTCCGTCTGGATTATGAGCGTAGTACAGTTTGTAATTATCGCAGTTTTGGTCTTGTGCTGAGGTTGTTAGCAATAGTCCAAGCGCGAAAAGGGAGGATAGTATTTTTTTCATCATAGCACATGAATTGGATTAATATCCCGCAAAGATGAAGCACTTTAACGGTGAAGTCAAGTTTTATCGAAAGAAAAACATCGTTCGTCGAAAAGATGTAACCTTTAGTTAATATACCGTTCGTCACAATATACCCTTTCGAAAATGGCCTATTCCGTATCTTTCAGCAATAATTTAATCAGATATGGAGATATTATTAATTGGTGGTTTTGTACTACTGGTCCTCGTTCTTGGAATATTTATCGTTAAACAGCAAAGTGCCGCAATCGTAGAAAGATTCGGTAAGTTCCAGAGTATTCGTCACTCAGGGTTTCAATTGAGGATTCCGGTGGTAGATCGAATTGCGGGTAGAGTAAGCCTCAGGATTCAGCAACTCGATGTAAACGTCGAGACTAAAACGAAGGACGATGTATTCGTTAAGATCAAGGTATCTGTTCAATTCGTGATTCTTAAGGAGAAAATTTACGATGCATTCTATAGGCTGCAGAGCCCGTACGATCAAATAACCTCATATGTATTCGACACGGTGAGGGCAGAGGTTCCCAAGCTGCGCTTGGATGATGTATTCGAGAAAAAAGATGATATCGCTATTGCGATTAAAAGGGAACTGGAACAGGCAATGAATGAATACGGATATGGCATTATTAAGGCACTTGTAACGGATATTGATCCTGCCGAGGAGGTAAAAGTGGCCATGAACCGCATTAATGCTGCAGAAAGACAAAGAACTGCAGCTGAGTACGAAGGAGAAGCTGAGAGAATTAGAATTGTCGCCAAAGCCACTGCAGAAGCTGAAAGTAAGCGGCTTCAAGGTCAAGGTATCGCCGATCAGCGAAGAGAAATTGCCCGAGGTTTGGAAGACTCCGTAAACGTTTTGAACAAGGTTGGGATTAATTCACAAGAGGCTTCTGCACTAATTGTGGTAACCCAACACTACGATACGCTTCAAGCAGTGAGTGAAAAGAGCAAGAGTAGCTTGATACTTCTTCCGAATAATCCCAGTGCAGCCAGCAATATGTTGACGGAGTTGACTACATCGTTTATTGCTGCAAATAAGATGAAAGAAATGGAAGACGGACAACTGGGAAACCCTAACTCGGACTAGTCAGCTAGTAGATTGGAATAAGGCAGTCTCCAGTAATCAATATAACAGAGTAGATTTTGTCGGTTCTTCATTTAAATCTTTCAATTTTGATAGATTCTTCAGTGGTTTAAATAATCCATTTAGAAAGAGCCGAAGCTATTTAAGTAGTTAAAAATTGATATGTAGTTTAATACCTTTTGGTGATGGACTATGAAAGCAGGAAACCATCTCTCCTTTCTGAGTGAACTAGTTCAAAGTTGGAATATCACCTAGCTCTTTTAATTGGCTGTGGATTTCATTGGCTTTTTGCAATAGTTCATCAGTATATGGCAGATCAACTTTACGATTGTTGATGAATCTAGGAGATAATTGCAATTCGTCGTTCACTCCTATGGATTGAAAGATCTTTGCCAGAATTGTTTTGGGATTTTCGCAATAGGCATTGTAATCAATAAAAAGCGCTCCTTTTCGGTCGATGGTTAAGAGATAACTGTAATAGTTTATCCAAACTTCTAGCCAATAATCCAAAGAGAGTTTATCCTTCGTTTTAATAGAGTCTTTTTCATCGAATTGAAAGTGCTTTTGATTCAAGCCAAATTCGTGATGTCCCAACCAATTCATGTACTCCAAGAAAAAGGGATCCTCTTTTTGGCTAGCAGAGAACTCTTTGTGTTTCTCGAGTAATGAAGCTGCATGAGTCAGCGGTTCTCGGAACATGAATACCGCAATAAATTCTTTATTCGTAGCTCTTAAGGACTGGTATCTCAGAAGGAAGTTGTTGTTCTTGGCTAAGTAGATTTTGTCATCGCTACTTCGCACAACCGCCTGGTAATTCAGGTAATCACTCTTTTCAGAATCTGTTAACTCATAAACGTTTACACTCTCTTCTGAGATGTAGGAGTCATTAGCTATTACCTTGAAAAAGTACTCTTCAAGTGCCTCAAAAGAGTCTAGGCCTATCATTATTCCATCCTTATGACTCCGCTCTTTTTTACTCTTGTCTTTCGGTTTGTAAATGCGGCTCCAGTAATTGGGGGCAGTCAAGAAAGGCATATTTGCGTAGCTCAATGAGGCGAAAGCAGAATTCTCGACCAGTTTATTCATCAGACTCGTTGTCCCTGCCCTGGCCAAACCTGAAATAATCAGGTATTGGTTTTTTGGGTTTACTCCTCGCTTCGGCAATTTTTTCGCCTCCATCTTATATAGTCGATAAGAAAGTGCGTAGTGATTCAAGGCCATTCTGTGAAGAAGTTGTGAAAGCTCCGAATAGCCCTCACTTTTCTGTTTTTTCTTCAGGGGAACAAAAAACCCAATACTTGAACCAACGGTCAAGGCGATTATTGAAGCCGTGCTCGAGAATTCAATGCTCTCTTGCCCCTTTCCGGTGAAGAGAAGGAATAAAATGATCGGAATACTTCCAATGGCTATGGAAAGGAATATAACACCGATTACTTTCAGCAATGCGACGATAAGTTGATTGTTCCTTTTTTGAACGAGTTGTACCTTTTCGTCCTCGTCGATTTTTAAAAGCAAGGCATCCACTACGCCAACACTTTTTAGGGCAATGGAGTAAAATGGGGCTCGGAAAATCCTGATTGAATAAGCGAGCAAAAAGAAGCCAATGGCTACCGCAACTGCGTAAATAATCAACCTTACTTTTTATTGAAGAGTTTTTTCACCTTATGCCAAATGATGTAACCAAAGGAGAAGAGAACAATCGCTCCAATCAATAATACCAGTATTGTTGTTCCAAGACCCATTCCAGGGCCGATATACAAAAGATCCATTGTCATTTTATTATTCTATACCAGTTCGGTAGATGGTGATAACCTTCGTGTTGTGACTGAAAGACGTCCTTATAGATGACTTTGTCGTTTTGAATTACCCACAAGTATCCTTGGTTTTGTTGTTCAACAAAATAGGTAGAATCATTGATAAACTCGTGTAGTCCTTCATTAGCTGTAAAAAGCCAATTCGCTCTGAACACCGAGTCACCGATAAAGCTGAACTCTTCTGTAGCAAAGTCATACTGTATAATGTTCGAAAACATATCGGCATATTCTTTGACACTTTCGGGATTGCCTGGCTTCGCATTGGAATCTTCTGTCCAAAGGGCGTAGTAATTATTATTAAACCAAGTGAGGGTGCTGTCGTTCAAGAAATCGACGTCGTGTTGAGCGGAGAAAGGTCCTTTAATCGCTCTGATTACTTCTCCCGTTGATGGGCGATATTGAAATATGAGAGATATCTGTTTCAAACTAATGAACAAATCTCCTTCGTTGTAGTATTTTGTAGTTTTCAGGGCGGGTTGAATATCATTCAGGTGCAGAGGATCTTGACCACTTTGAGAATGCAGCAGATAACTTGTCATGTCATTCTCCATAAATATCTCGCCGATCGATTTATTATAGTGTATTCTACCTGTTTCAGGATCAAGTTGGGTGATGTAATCATCCATGAAATAAACCGTTCTCCCGAAAATCTTGAATTTTCCGGTACTGGACCAAGCAGGAGGTTTACCCGAACAAACCCATAACATCCCTTGGCTATCCATTGTCATTGCATGGTGTCCAACTATGCTGTCTTGACTCCAGATTTCGTTTCCATCGGCGTCTATCCTTTTGATGTCAGGCTTCATGTAGACTTGATAAATCAAGTCCATATTCGGAAAATGAATTGGATGCAGCAGGCGATCATGATTGCTGAAGACCTGTTTTATGGCCCAATGATGGATCACTGAATCATTTCTCAAGTTTTTTATGACCACATGTCTTTTGTAGTCGGTAGCTGAATAAGAAACGAGAACGTTTAGATCTTCTTGGAGTTTGTTAACCGGAGCGTGATTCTCAGGGGTTTTTATAAAAGTCGGAGAAATCTCCTGAACTTCCTCCACAGACTCTTCGAATTGATCCAAGAAAGAGTACATAAACTCAACGGGTCCGTTCAAAAAACCGAAGTCTTTATCCCCTTTAGACACATGTACACTCAACCATCCGAAAACAGAAAGTGTAAACAGACAGATGACCACTACAGAAAAGGTCTGAATAACGCGTTTCATGGCGGTCAAAAGTAGTAAAATTTAAGAGTGAAGAGGGGAGCCTCTTCGAACCTGTTTTCAAGAGTTTCTCTTGTGGAAAGGTTTCCTTAATTCAGGTTAAATAGTAAACATAAAATGGTCAAATAACCGGAAGAGGGTACTTACGATTTCTAAATTTTCAGACACGAAATTCCGGGAAATGGTAATCTCAATTATCTATTGTCGATTTCATCGACACCAGGATAATCGGCAGAATCAAAAGTGAAGTCTCCGTCCGAATAACTGGCATTTGTTACAAAGGTTTTTACCGAATATGTATAGTCCATACCCTGCTTTCCTTTGATTTCAATTTTGCTTACTTCCATCTTTGCCTTATCCACGTATACAAATATTGTGTGGTAGTTTTTATCGGCAGGTTCATTGGGCACTAGCTTTATCACATGATGGGCCTTGCCACTCATTGATTCTTCGCCTTTGTAGTATTGTTTGAAGCCCGATTCCCAAATGGTGTAGACTTCGCTGGGATTTAATGCGCCTTCTTCTCCCTCGGCATAATCAATATAGACTTCATTCATCTCCTCGCTGTAAGTCCACATGGTTTCACCATCGCTGAAAATCTGATTATCTGCAAGTTGAATGAAATATTTCTTTCCCTTCATTTTCAGCATGCCTTGCTGTTCTTCATTAACTTCAGCGGCTTTATCCTCTAGGGTGAATGTGAATTCGCTGGTGATAGTCGGATATTGACGAGTCTTTTCGCTTAGTTCATCCAGAATAGCTTTTGCCTTTTCATCTTGGGCGAAACCTAACGTGGCAACTAGGCTAAAAGAAATCAGCAGTATTTTATTAAGTGAACTATTCATTTCTTCAGTTTTCTACGTTCTCTGATTCAGTTCTCAACAATTGTTCCAAAGCGTATTCATCCGGTACTAACACCTGTCTGGCCTTGCTTCCTTCGAAAGGCCCGACGATACCTGCAGCCTCCAATTGATCAACGATTCGACCTGCCCTGTTGTATCCAAGTTTGAGTTTTCGTTGGATCATCGATGTCGAGCCTTGCTGAGTTGCAACCAACAATCTGGCGGCATCCTCGAACATCGGATCTCTGTCTTCGATGGCAATATCCATCGGACCTGGTTCATCGTCACCAACGTATTCAGGTAGATCAAATGCTCCGGGATAACCTCTTTGGTTTCCAATAAACTCGGTTATCTCGTCGACCTCAGGTGTATCCACAAAGGCACACTGCAGACGGATCATATCATTTCCCGTTGATAAAAGCATATCACCTCGACCAATCAGTTGATCGGCACCACCTGCATCTAAGATAGTTCTCGAATCGATTTTTGAGGAAACTCTGAATGCAATCCTACCTGGGAAATTGGCCTTAATTACACCCGTAATGATATTTACCGAAGGTCTTTGTGTTGCAATGATCAGATGAATTCCAATCGCACGTGCCAATTGCGCCAATCTGGCTATAGGCGTTTCAACCTCTTTTCCTGCAGTCATTATTAAGTCAGCAAACTCATCAATAACCAGTACAATATAAGGCAGGTACTTATGACCATGTTCAGGGTTGAGTCGACGTTTGATGAATTTGGCATTGTACTCTTTTATGTTTCGAACCCCCGCATCTTTTAAGAGCTCGTACCGGTTATCCATCTCGATACAAAGGGAATTGAGTGTCTTTACAACCTTAGCCGTGTCGGTGATAATGGAATCCTCTTCATCAGGTAGCTTAGCCAGGTAGTGCCGTTCAATTTTATTGAAAAGAGTCAGTTCAACCTTTTTGGGATCGACGAGTACGAATTTTATCTGTGAAGGGTGTTTCTTGTAAAGGAGTGAAACAAGGATTGCATTCAATCCTACGGATTTACCTTGACCGGTGGCACCCGCCATCAAGAGGTGTGGCATTTTCGCCAAATCCGTCACAAAGCTTTCGTTACTAATTGTCTTACCAAGGGCAATTGGGAGATCGAATTTCGAATTTTGAAATTTCTCGGATGCAATAATAGTTCGCATCGAAACTGTATCGGGATTGCTATTTGGTACTTCGATTCCTATGGTACCCTTTCCTGGAATCGGCGCGATGATCCGAATTCCTAGCGCAGCCAAGCTCAGGGCAATATCGTCTTCGAGGTTTCTGATCTTGCTGATGCGCACTCCCGGTTCAGGGACAATTTCATAAAGCGTAACCGTCGGTCCGATGGTAGCCTTTATTTTCTCAATGCCAATCTTATAATGGGATAGGGTGGTGACAATTTTATCCTTATTTGCATCTAGCTCTTCCTTGCTTACCATTACTGAACCGCCACCATGATCTTCGAGAAGATCAATTCTCGGCATTTGGAAATTCGATAAATCCAACTTGGGATCGTATTCTCCAAAGTCGTTTACTTTTTTGTTCAGTTCGGCTTCGGACAGCTCTTTATCACTTTCGGGGATTTCAACGGAGAATGCTTCTTCTTCAATTTTTTCCTCCTGCACCTTTTCTTCTTCAATTTCGAGCACGGTGCGTTCGTTTTCCATCTCAATTACATGAGTGGATTCCTCTTCTGCATCAATAGGGGTTGCGACTTCAGGATCTACCACGTCTTCATTCACCGAGAATTCCACTTCGTTTGTGCCCATCGCCAGATCGGCTGCGTCCGTTTCGGTGAAACCGTCCATTCTACCAATGGTATCTTCAAAATTAATTTCTTCTTCAGTTTCAATTTGCTTTTCGGGTCTTTTGATATTGATTCCCGATACCTTCTCTTTCATTGAATTAAAGAAAGAGGATATTTTTGGTGTCAACTTTCCAAGGAAGGCAAATGAAGGGTTGAAAACCACTGCCACATATCCCGCAGCCATAAAAAGTAAAAGGAAACCCGTACCAACCGCACCAACTTTCCCGAATAGACTATGGTCTACCTCATATCCGAATCTTCCTCCCAAAATTTGCGTTTCAGGCGAGTCAAATAGAAATGCCAAAACCGGCGAGAAGATAATCGCAGCGAAAATTACTGCAAGCGTTGATTTTCCTAATGGATAGATACTTTTCTTGAAAAGTACTTTGAAACCATAAAGAAATAGCAAGTAACAAAAGAGGAAGCTTACTACTCCGAACCACTCGTAAATAAAGAGATGACCCACCATGGCACCGAATGGCCCAAGCCAGTTCTCTGCTTCAAAGGTTCCTTCACGAAGGATGATCCACCAATTTCCTGAAAGAAGAGATTGGTCTTCTTTCCAGGTAAACAGAAAAGCCGTAAATGCAATCAAAAAGTATACACAGACAAAGAATAAGAACATTCCTCCTACCCTTCGAAAGCGTCGATCGTTAAGTAGAGTTGATGCTTTCCGCTTCGTTGAAGTTTTCTTTTTAGCGCTTGCCTTGGATTTGAGTCGGTTTTTATTTGCCATTAAGATCGTGTGGTTACGACAGGGTACATCTCCCAAATATAGCCTCCACCATCAAGTTTAACGGCGCAAAGTGCCTCGGTATTTTAACAGGTCAATGTTGAATCTTTTTACCTGCTGTTTCAAGTTTGAAATTCTTGATTGGTCTCTTCCTTTTTTCCCTTGCAAAAATTGAATTGAACAAATTGATTGGATCCTCATCCGGGTAATCTCGGGGTCACTAACTTTGTTGTTGATTCAAAATGAACCCATCGTCTTAGTCATACTCGCGAAAAGATAAATATGAGCACTGAAGAAAAGGAGTTTGAAAATGAAGAAGCCACGTTTGGCGCAGGCTGTTTTTGGTGTGTTGAAGCGGTCTTTCAAGAATTGGAAGGAGTAGTTGATGTGTATCCCGGTTATTCCGGGGGGCATGTAAAACACCCTGCATACAGGGAAGTGTGCATGGGAACTACCGGACACGCGGAAGTGGCAAGGGTAGTATTTGATCCTACGGTTATTTCTTTCACTGATTTGTTAGAAGTGTTTTTCCGCGTCCATGACCCTACAACCTTGAATAGACAAGGTGCCGATGTTGGAACTCAATACCGCAGTTCAATTTTTTATCACAGTGATAAGCAAAAAGAGCTTGCTGAAAAAGCAAAAGTAGCGACTGATAAAAGCCAGATTTATCTGAATCCGGTAGTTACTGAAATTGAGCCATTGACCAATTTTTATCGAGCCGAAGACTACCATTTGAACTATTATCGAAACAACCCCGACGCTCCCTATTGTCAAGCGGTCATAAGGCCCAAAATGGAAAAATTCAGAAAAGAATTTGCAGCACTTCGAAAAGCACAGACCAGCCTCTAGACTAGGTTTATTTCTGGTCTTCTTTACCTGTTTATTGGGTAGCATAGGTGTAAGTGGACAAACAAACACTTATGTCTCCGATACCCTTAATGAAAAGCGGGTAAGATTCGTGGCAATTACTACCGGGCTTGGATATGTTGGTTCAATGTCGGCTCTCTATGGTATGTGGTATTCGGATTATGAATCAACTTCCTTCAGATTTTTTGACGACTCTAAAGAGTGGCTTGGGATGGATAAAGCAGGTCATGCCTTAACTGCTTATCAAATCTCTCGAATTGGTACCGACGTGATGGAATGGACCGGAATGGAGCGCCGAAAGGGAATGTGGTGGAGTACAGGAGTTGGACTTTTATTCCTAACCAACATCGAGGTGTTCGACGCTTTTTCTCAAGGATGGGGATTCAGTTGGGCTGATTTTGGAGCCAATGTAGGTGGTGCTTCTCTCTTTGTTGGGCAAGAGTTGCTTTGGCAGGAACAGCGCATGATGCTGAAGTTTTCTTATTCGCCTTCAGACTTGGCTTCAAAACGACCCGAACTTCTTGGAAGTGGACCAATTGAGCGAATTTTTAAGGACTATAACGGACAGACGATATGGCTTTCGCTGTCGCCGGGATCATTTATGAATCAGTCGTCATTTTTGCCAAAGTGGTTATGCGTTTCTTTTGGATATGGAGCTCATGGAATGCTCGGTGGAATGGGGAATCCGTTGTTAGACGATTTGGGAAATAATTTGCCGTCAATCGAACGTTATCCCCAGTTTTATTTAAGTCTCGATATTGATCTTACCAAAATTGAAACCCGGTCAGCTTTTTTGAGAACCGTATTTAGCGCGGTTGGGTTTTTAAAGATTCCCGCTCCTGCGATTGAATTCCGAAAAGGTTCATCGGAGTTTCATTGGCTGCATTATTGATCCTAGTAAGTTAGTATTGTCGTTACCGGCAGGTGATCGCTGTATCCACCCAGGTATTCTTTTCCCCCGTATGTTCGTTTTGGTTTTTCGTCACCGTATTTGGGATGAATGTAAACCATGGAATCAGTGTAGAAGGGTGACGTACTCATCGGTAAAACGAAGGGCGCTTGATCATCCCTCAGATTCTTCGAAACAATTATTTGATCAAGAAATCCCCAATCTCCACGATAGTTGTAGCTACCTCTTTTCGTATCTGATAAGCCATCCATGAGATTAACCAAATATCCATCTTCAGAAGTGGGTAAGTATTCAGTTAGGGATCTATTATCGGGGTAATCATTAAAATCACCCATACAAATAATGAGTGCGTCTTCTTCTGAGCGGTGAATACTATCTGTTACAGATGCAAGAGCTTTCGCTGCGGTAATTCTTTTGGGTTCAGATTTCTCGGCACCACCGTATCGAGAAGGCCAATGATTCACTAAAAAATGCACGATTGGTCCTCTTCTGAACTGACCTTTTACATAAAGAATATCCCTGGTAGGTCGAAAATCTCCGCCTAAATCAACGTTGTAGGATTTGGTTGACAATACTTTGAATTGCTTCTTGGAATAGATCATGGCAACGTCAATTCCTCTTTGATCAGGACCTTCAATCAAAATCGGAGTGTATTTGGCTTTTTTGAGCTCCTGATGTGCGCAAAGATCATTGAGAGGGGAGATGTTTTCCACTTCGCAGAGGCCGATGATTGAAGGGTACCCATCATCACTCATAGAATTAATAACCTCTACAATTCGATTTCACTTATCATTGTATCTCTCTGAATTCCATTGTCTTTCGGAATCGGGAAGGTATTCTTCATCCTTCTTGTCGGGGGTGTCGAGTGTGTCGAAGAGGTTTTCCACATTGTAGAAAACAACCTTCGTTTTGCGTAGCTGTTTCCATTCTTTTCCACCCGAGTGAGCTAATCCATAAAGCGAAAGACAGAATAGAGTTGCGAAGAGTATGCGATAGACCAGAGATGATTTCATTGGAAATTCGAGTAGGGTTGCGAAATTAGCATTTTACTATATCTACCCTGCAAAGTTCTTTCGGATGAAATTTAAAATCGGCGACCGAGTGGAGTTTCTCAATGAAGTTGGTGGTGGAGTGGTTAAGGCTTACCAAGGCGATTTGGTTTTGGTAGAGGATGAGCATGGTTTTGATATGCCTTACAAGGAGGATGATCTAATCTTCCCAAAAAAATGGGAATCAAACGAACCGCCTTCTCAGTCTCCTTCGAAAAAAACGGTTTCCGATGAAACGGATGGGTACCGAATAATTACGGGCAAACGCCGGTTTATGGAAGTCGATTTGCATATCCACATGGTGGTCGACTCCACTCGAAATTTGTCAAATCACGAAATGGTGCTTTTACAGCTGAAACACTTTGAAAAAACCTTTAACGAGGCACGCCAAAAAAGGCTGGGCGAAGTGGTTTACATTCATGGAATTGGCAAGGGTAGACTTAAGGAAGAGCTTCATAAACGTCTCAAGGCGTTGCCCAACTGTTCTTTTTCTGATGCGGATTATTCGAGGTATGGCTTCGGAGCCACGTCAGTGAGAATGCGCTACAATTAAGACCTTTCCAAGTCTACCTTATTTTCTTTTTGGTTAATCGAAAAGCTTTCACCTTCAATTTCAATGATGGCTTCCAGGGTTGATCTGAGGGCAGGGCGATCAGTCGGATACCAATTTCGGTTTGTACCTGAAAGAATGATTAGACCCTCAGGATCTCCCAAGGCAGCGAAACTCAATCCATTGCCGTCGTATTTTTTGATGGGAATTGTTGTCTGGATTTTTGCGACAACCGGGGCTATTTCGTCCAAGGCTAAACCAACTTCGCTGATAGAAAAAGGTTTCTTTGCAAATGGTGGGTTAACTTCTTGACGGCCAATATATTCAACAATATTCCCTGCGGGATCATAAAAGTAAATCGATCTTGCTTTCCAGTTTGGAAATTCAATGATTTCGCTTCCCGAGAAGGAAATCGGATTAATTCCCGAATCCTTTAATTCTTCGAGAGTTGTCTCTAAATCATCAAATGAAACGTTAAAGGCAAAATGATAATGGTCCGCTCGGTCTGATTTTTTGAATTCTAGAATCGACTCGCCTGCCCGAATAGAAAGAGCATGGGGATTTTTCACCTCAGGTATAAGTCCTAAAATGTCGATGTAAAACACTTGTAATTCCTCCAAGTTTCCGGAGGTAAGGATTGATAAGCGTTGAATTTTCACACCTCAAGATAGGCATGAATCAGGAATCATTCGCTAATGGCGAAAGACCTGGCGAAATCCTCAAATTTCATTGAGTTCAGATTGGGATCCGCTTCGAATTCATCTTCTCGAATGGAAGCTTTTATCACGCTAGCTGCGGTATACTTCATTTTAACTCCACCTCTAACAAGTTCATATTCAAGAGGAAGACCATCAATATCAGCGAATGGGGGAAAAGTGGCGGTAGTGATAATATCCTTTGCATAGTAAACTTCTAATGTATCACCACTGGTAACGGCAATTGCTTTATTGCAGGTGAATCCGGCAATTTCCTTGGTTTCTTGCGTTTCGGTGAATGCCATTTTCTGAGTCGCTTTCAATGTTTCGATCTCTGATTGGGTCATTTCCACTTTATAACCCTGTCCCAGAAACTGCATAACCAGCACGCCAGAACCATCTTCCGCATCAATAATAAAAGCTTGTTTCCCTCCACCTGCTACTTTTTGCTCAAAAAGTGAGTGATGATCTTTTACGGTCAATACGCTCTCTTCGGGAAGCATGGAAAGCATCTCTTTCTTCTCTTCCTCACTTGTTTCATAAGAGACCTTGTAAACCACCCGACCTTCGAATTGAGCGAACAATCCCGTATTGAAAATGCAAATAAGAAGAATGGTAGAAATTGTAATTCTCATAATTCAAATGTTTGGACCAATTGCTCGAGTTCCACATCCATCATTTCGCGTGTGATTTCGGCATAATCAGTTTCTGCTTCGAGCGTCTCCATATTGTCAAGGGGAGTAGTAACTTCCAAAGCTTCTAAGTGCATTCTAATCCCAAATTCTTCAACTTCATAAGACATTAGAACACCGTCAATTTCATGGTATTGGGTACACCAGTTTGGCGAATCCATATCAATATCATTGGTGTAGTATATCTCAACTTCCTTCATTCCCACTTCTTCAAATACAATCAAGGCCTTTTTACAAGCAAATCCCGCTATTGTGTCGACTTGATTTGTGTGAATGATGGTGGATTTCGGATACTCGGCAAGCATTTTCATTACTTCTTTATCATCCATCCTATTCGAAATCTTTTTTCGAAATACTTTCAACTGGTGATTTACCGTTCGATCATCTCTGTTTGCCACGATTCGATTTTTGAAAACACCTCCCGCGGTTTCGAAATTCGAGGCAAAGGAATTCTTGGTGAAGGCATATGTCATTCGATCGGGTAGAAGAGTCGCAGTTATGCTTTCGTCAGACACCTCAGGAAATGTGATTTCGTATTCAATCTTTCCCGTGCTTGGGCGATTTTCAAAAACCGACTCCGAAATTTTTGAGCACGCGGATACCAAAACTAACATGATCAAGAGGGGTGCAAGCCAAACTAAATAAATGGCGACACCTCTGATCTTTTCTTCGCGGGGAGATGGATTATTCACAGCGTTCGTTTTACTTGAGATTTGATTAACCTTATTGATTACGAAAGAATGGGTTTAGGGTTTCGATCTTCTCCGGATTTCGGCTTTATTTCCTTGAGCGATTTCTAGGGGTTGGCTACCTTTGCCCGCTCAAAAAACCATCATGATCGAACTCAATATTTTAAACGAAACGGACCCTTTGGAGGCAGTAGTCTTGGGAACTGCTAAGTCTACAGGGCCCATGCCTCATTTGGAGGATGCCTATGACCCTAAATCTAAACACTTTATCAGCAGCGGCGGCTACCCCAAGGAGGAAGACATGGTGGCAGAAATGGAATCATTTGCCGCTATTTTGGAGCGCTACGGGGTTAAAGTATTTCGACCTGAGATATTAAAAGACGTGAATCAAATCTTCGCTCGTGATATCTCTTTTGTAATTGGAGATCGATTTGTAGTTCCCAACATCCTGAAAAAGAGAGAAGCTGAAATATCGGCTATTCAATATATTGTAGATCAGGTTGACGCAACCAAAGTACTTCACATGCCTGAAGGAGCCAGAGCCGAAGGTGGGGATGTTATGCCGTGGAACGGAAATATTTTTGTCGGCTATTCCAAACGACCGGATTTCTTGAAATACGTTGTAAGTCGAACCAATGAACAAGGAGTTGAATTTTTGATGGTTAATTTCCCCGATTGGAAGGTCAGTGCATTTGAATTGGTTAAATCCGATACCGATCCGATGTATAATGCATTGCATCTGGATTGTTGTTTTCAGCCAATTGGAAAAGATCAGGCAATCATTTTCCCCGGAGGTTTCAAGAATCAAGATGATGTTGAATTTCTTATTTCATTCTTTGGAAAAGAAAATGTAATTGAGATTTCTCGGGAAGAAATGTACTACATGAACAGCAACGTTTTTTCAATCAGCCCTGACGTAATTGTCTCTGAAAGTAAATTTGATCGGGTAAATGGGCTATTGCGAGATCGAGGTTTTACCGTTGAGGAAACGCCTTATTCCCAGGTTGCAAAACAGGAGGGCTTATTGCGCTGTTCAACAATGCCGTTACGAAGAAAATCATGAGCAAGCAGATTACATCCACTATCATGATGGTTAGGCCTCATGGATTTCATTTCAATGAGGAAACCGCCGAGAACAACTACTATCAAAAAGCAATCGAAGGATTAAGTCCTTCAGAAGCAAATGAAAAGGCTGTCAAGGAGTTTGATGCCATGGTTGAAAAACTGCGCGGTAGCGGAATCAACGTTGTAGTATTTCAGGATGACGGTTTTCCGGAAACACCCGATTCGATCTTTCCGAATAACTGGGTTTCTTTTCACCAAGATGGCCGAATAGCTATGTATCCGATGTTTGCCGAAAATCGTCGGGCCGAAAGGAGAGAAGAAATGTTCGAAATTCTGGCGGATGACTTTGGATTTTATGTCGAGGAGATTGAAGATTTCAGCGGTTTTGAGACGGAAGGGATATATCTTGAAGGCACGGGGAGTATGATTTTAGATCGAATAAATCGGCTGGCTTACGCCGCGATCAGTGTTAGAACCGATATCCACATTCTCGAGACTTTTTGCGAGAGATTCGACTATGAATACATCGCCTTTACCGCAAATCAAACAGTAAACGGTCAAAGACTGCCGATTTATCACACCAATGTGATGATGTGTCTCGGTACCGCTTTCAGCGTAATCTGCCTGAATGCAATTGACGATAATGAAGAGCGTTCAAACGTTATTGATTCATTGAAGAAAACGGGCAAGAAGATTATTGAGATTTCGGAAGCACAGAAAGAACAGTTCGCGGGAAATATGTTGAATGTTGCCAATGAAGAAGGACAAGAATTCTTGGTGATGAGCACTTCGGCCTTTAATAGCTTGCGGAAGGATCAAATTGAAGCAATTGAAAGACACGCTGCAATCATTCACAGTCCTATTGACACGATAGAAGCATTGGGTGGCGGAAGTGCTCGGTGCATGATGGCAGAAGTATTTTTACCGAAAAACAAACCCACAAATGATTGAAAAGTATCTGGCGGCGCAGGCTGCTGAGGGTGTGAAAATTCTGTTCGAAACAGAGGTTTCAGCAGAGACTATTCAGGTTCAACCTACACGAAAAGATTTTGAAGGAGAGTTTACCATTGTGGTCTTTCCATTGGTTCGTTTCGCCAAAAAATCACCTGAAGATACAGCCAGTGCACTCGGGGAGTACTTGCAAGCCAAAATGCCCGAAATTGCCTCTTTTGGCGTCGTTAAGGGGTTCCTGAACCTTTCCTTGACATCGGAATTTTGGATAGTGAATTTAATGGCAGCTCTTAGGGATGCAGACTACGGTTTTCAAGAACCGGAGAGCAAAGGTGAGGTCATTATTGAATACTCATCTCCAAATACCAATAAACCGCTACACCTCGGTCATCTGAGAAACAACTTTCTCGGCTACTCAGTCTCGGAAATATTGAGTGCCGCAGGTCATAAAGTAAATCGAGTTCAGATAATTAATGATCGGGGTATTCATATCTGCAAGAGCATGGTAGCTTGGCAGAAATTTGGAGAGGGTGAAACACCTGAATCCTCAGGTATGAAGGGTGATAAGCTTGTGGGAAAGTACTACGTTCTTTTCGATAAGGCTTTTAAAGAAGAAGTTAGTGAAGGAGTCAATCAGGGTTTGAGCAAAGAAGAAGCCGAAGCTGCATCTCCAATCATGAAAGAAGCCCGAGAGACCCTCCTTAAATGGGAAGAGAAGGATCCTGAAATTTATGCTCTTTGGGAAAAAATGAATGGCTGGGTTTACAAGGGATTTGATGCCACCTATGAGCAAATGGGTGTCTCTTTCGACAAGCTCTATTACGAAAGTGAAACCTGGTCGTTGGGTAAAGATGAGGCGCTGAAAGCAGTCGATAACGGGATTTTCATTCGTAAAGATGACGGTTCGGTCTGGGCCGATCTCACCGATGATGGATTGGATGAGAAAATCCTTCTTCGAAAAGACGGAACCGCGGTCTACATGACTCAGGATATTGGTACGGCAATTCTCCGATACCGAGACTTTCCTGCTGTGTCGCGAATGGTTTACACCGTGGGTAACGAGCAAGAGTATCACTTCAAGGTTTTATTCCTGATCTTGAAGAAGCTTGGATACGATTGGGCCGAAAACTGTTATCACCTCTCGTACGGTATGGTTGAACTTCCCGAGGGTAAAATGAAATCGCGAGAAGGTACGGTGGTAGATGCTGATGATATAATGTCGGCAATGACGGATACGGCAAGAGATATCACTACCGAACTCGGTAAACTCGAAGGCTTGGCCGAAGAAGAACGAGAAGACCTCTATCAGAAAATTGGTATGGCTGCTTTGAAATACTTCCTGTTGAAGGTTGATCCCAAAAAGAACATGCTCTTTGATCCTAAGGAGAGTATTGATTTTAATGGGAATACAGGACCGTTTATCCAATACGCCCATGCGCGAATACAATCGGTATTGAGGAATTTAGGTGAGATTAAGGGATTTGACTCTGGCTCAATTGAACTGAATGAGCACGAGCGAACCTTGCAGTTTAAGATTCACTCATTCCCGGCAGTGGTAGAAGAAGCAGCTTCAATTTTCAGCCCCTCCATTTTGGCAAACTACGTCTACGAATTGGTAAAGGATTTCAACTCCTTTTACCAGAGCACATCTATTCTTCACGCCGAAACGGATGACCTGATTCACTACCGAGCCACCTTGGCCAAAATGACCGGAGATGTTATTGCAAAAGCCATGCGATTATTGGGAATCGAAGTCCCCAATCGAATGTAGCTTAATTGCTAACTTTGCCATCCCAAAAAAGGAGCTTCTATGTTCGAAAATTTAACGGAGAAATTTGACCGGGCTTTTAAAGTCTTAAAGGGACAAGGCCAAATTACCGAAGTGAATGTCGCTGAAACCCTTAAAGAGGTAAGACGCGCATTGCTCGATGCCGATGTTAACTATAAGACGGCTAAAGATTTCACCAACGATGTGAAAGATAAAGCAATGGGTATGAACGTACTCACTGCAGTTAAGCCTTCACAGCTGCTTGTTAAGATCACTCATGAGTCCTTGATAGAACTTATGGGAGGTGAGCAAGAGGAGATTAATGTCAAAGGAAACCCTGCAGTCATCTTAATGTCAGGTCTCCAAGGTTCAGGTAAAACCACTTTCTCAGGAAAATTGGCGAATTACCTTAAAACCAAAAAAGGAAAGAATCCCCTTTTGGTTGCATGTGATGTGTATCGACCTGCAGCGATTGATCAACTTCATGTTGTAGGAGATCTGATTGGCGTAAACGTCTATTCCAATAAAGAAGAAAAGAACCCTGTAAAGATCGCTACGGATGCCATTCTTCATGCTCGAAGTAATGGGCACAATGTGGTAATTGTCGATACCGCGGGTCGTTTGGCGATCGATGAAGAGATGATGTCGGAAATCGAGTCCATTAAACGCAACATCGAACCTTCCGAAACACTTTTCGTGGTTGATGCCATGACGGGTCAGGATGCGGTTAACACCGCGAAGACGTTCAACGATCGATTGAATTTCGATGGGGTTGTTTTGACCAAACTCGATGGTGATACTCGGGGTGGTGCCGCCCTTTCTATTAAAGCGGTAGTTGACAAGCCCATCAAGTTTGTCGGAACGGGAGAGAAGATGGACGCCCTCGATCTGTTTTATCCCTCGCGGATGGCAGACCGTATTTTGGGAATGGGAGATGTTGTTTCCCTGGTAGAAAGAGCGCAAGAGCAATATGACGAAGAAAAAGCTCGAAAGCTTCAAAAGAAGATTGCCAAAAACGAGTTCACCTTTGAAGATTTCTTGGACCAGATCCAGCAAATCAAAAAAATGGGGAACATGAAAGACTTGATGGGAATGATTCCCGGAATGGGAAAAGCCATCAAGAATATGGACATCGATGATGATGCCTTTAAGGAAATTGAGGCGATGATCCACTCTATGACTCCTAAGGAGCGAAACGATCACAAAATCATCAACGGCTCCAGAAAAAAGCGAATCGCCAAGGGAAGCGGAACATCTGTCCAAGAAGTCAACAAGCTAATCAAGCAATTCGAGCAGACCAGGAAGATGATGCAGTTGATGTCGAATAAGAAGAATATGGCCAACATGATGAAAATGATGGGCGGCCGTGGAATACCGGGAATGTAAGCATGGCAGAACCGAAGATTCTCAGCGGGAAGGACACGGCGAAAGAAATCAGGCAAGAGATTGCCGCAGAAGTCGCTAAGCGAAAAGAAGCAGGATTGAAAGTTCCTCATTTGGCGGCTGTACTTGTCGGAAATGACGGTGGTAGCGAAACCTACGTGAGCTATAAGGTCAAGGATTGCAAGGAGGTTGGGTTTGACTCAACACTTATACGTCGTGAGGATACTATTACAGAAGAAGCGCTCCTTCAATTGATTAGTGAGCTCAACGCCAATGACGACATTGACGGATTCATCGTTCAACTGCCTCTCCCTAGACACATCGATACTCAAAAGGTCATTACAGCCATTGATCCTAACAAAGATGTAGATGGGTTTCATCCTACCAATGTTGGGCGAATGAATCTGGGATTGGATGGTTTTTTACCGGCCACTCCTTCAGGGATTATTGAATTACTCGAACGGAACGGCATTGAGACTTCAGGTAAGCACTGTGTCATAATCGGAAGAAGTAATATTGTAGGTTCTCCACTCAGTGTGCTTCTTTCCAGAAATCGAAAAGTAGGTAACGCGACGGTTACCCTTTGCCATAGCCGAACCAAAGACTTGACCGGAATGGCAAGGCAAGCAGACATTTTAATCTCCGCATTGGGAAAACCGGAATTCGTAACTCCTGATATGGTAAAGGAAGGAGCGGTAGTGGTTGATGTCGGTACAACCCGTGTTCCCGATTCGTCTAAAAAATCAGGATTTGCCCTCAAAGGAGATGTGCTATTCAGTGAAGTAGCACCAAAAACCTCCGCCATTACTCCGGTACCGGGTGGGGTTGGGCCTATGACAAGGGTGGCTTTGCTGATAAATACCCTCAAAGCGGCTTCACTCAGAAATTAACCCTGGGTTTACCTCGCAATTACCAGCTTCTGCTTGATTGGAGCACCATTTGACGTGCCAACTACAATGTAAGTTCCATTGCTGAGGTCATCTAATCTATTTTCTCCGCTAGAAAGCTTTTCCATCACAGTATTTCCGACTAAGTCAATTATTCTGAGATCCGTGACAGATTGATCACTTTGGATATTCAGCACTCCTTCTGAAGGATTTGGGTATAACCTGAGTTCAAGATTAGATTCATTATCAACCGAAAGGAAATCACATACAGAGAGATCGTAAGTCGACTTGAGATCCAAAAGCATATCGAATAAGTGGAGTCCAACGTCATCTAATCTAATATCATTTTGGATGGTGACAATTGAATAATCACATTCTGGAAAATAATACGAAACGCTTCGGTAGATATAAAATCCACCATGTCCCCAGTTCGATTCACCGAAAGAATAGTCTTGTTGAATTCCGAGACCATAGGCGCGCCATTCTTCGTCTGAATTATTTAAGGTCATTTCGGCATAACTTGACTCTTCAAGAAGCTCTCCACCGTGCAGAGCCCTTCTGAAAATTGCCAGATCTTCTGCAGTACTGATAATACTGCCTGCACTAGAAATGAGGCTAAAATGTCCGTCTTGATTAAGAAAAGTAGTAGCATCGACCACTTCTCCCTCAACAACGCTAAATGGGTGAGCTAATTCCTGATTATCAGGTTGTTCAAAAGGAGCAATAAACGTGTTTTCCAGCCCTAGAGGATCTAAAACCCTATTTCTCACTTCTTCATACCACAAGTTCCCGCCAGCACTCTCCATGATTAGAGCAGCCAAAAGAAAATTGGTATTTGTGTAATAGAAAGTCTCATCCACCTGGAACTCCGGTTCTAAAAGGAAAGTTTCAAGAAGGCCTTCAATCTCCCAAATACTATCAACGTCTGCCAAGTATGTGTTATCAACCAACTCAATATTGTCATTAAAGTAATCGCTGAACCCACTCCTCATACCCAGTAGCTGTCTTATCGTAACTTCTCCCGAAGTATTTTCAATCGGATCCAAATACATATTCATGGGATCGTCCAAATCAAGGAGTCCATCTTCTGCCATGAGCAACATGGTCGCTGCGATATAAGATTTTGTATTTGAGGCTATTCCTAAAATATGATCTTCTGTGAGCTCTTCCGTGGTTGGATTTTCCTGACTTACACCGGCTGCGCGTTTCCAAATGGAACCATCACCTGTCATAATAGCAGCGCTAAAACCTTTGACATCAGACTCACTTACCACATTGTCGAAGGCCTCATCTAAGGAAATAAATACATCTCCTCCTGATGTTCCCCTATTTCCGCGGTCCCTCCTGTTTTCAAAAGGTGAGGAGTCGTGGTTTTCAGTTTCGTTAAGCTGAGCGAAAGATGCAAAGCCAAGAAAAAGGAATAAAACAAGGGTGTTAAGCTTTTTGCACCCGCCGAGATTTGGTAAATGGGTTGTTCTCATAATGGTTTGGTTAAAGTTGCTATACACGCCAAATAGCGTTTCTGTAACTGCTTCGAAATTTAAAAAAAATCTACTTTTCGATTAAATTCGCCCTGAAATACCCATATGGAATTAGAGACTTACAACCTGGGCATTGGCGCCCGAGTTAAACACCCCACTTTTGGGGAAGGCATCGTCGTAGACCTGGATCTTTCTACCGTTCAGGTTTTCTTTAAAGGAGAAGGCGACCGTGAAATTTCGCGTTCTTTCGAAGGACTGGAGGTTATTGAATCACCAAAGGAAGTTGACGAATCAATCGGTATTGACGATGTCAAGAATGCGTTGCGCACGATTTTGGAAGACTTCTCAGATTTAAGCCAGGTTGTTCAATTGGGGTCCAAATGGGAAGGAGGTAAACTGGTCATGGTTCCGGGCAATCCCGATCTTCAATCAAAGGAAGTTCCCATCGAAACATTCTTCCATAAGATTGTAATGGTGCGAGATCGATTGAGGGTATTGGAGCAAAATATCAACAGCCACAATTCACTATCTGAATCAGAAAAAATTCACCTTCAGCAGTATATCAGCCGGGTTTATGGATCGCTGACAACTTTTAATGTTTTGTTCGCTGACAAGAAGGACCAGTTCAGCAGTAAATAGTTTTAATTCAAGGTTTCGTTCTTTGATTAAAACATGTAAATTTGGATAAGGAAGTAAACGAACTCCCGTGCGAGCGTTAAGTTTGAAAAACTAACATTAAATAAAATTGGAGCCTAACTTGCTTTGGCTAGGGCGGGCCTCGACTCACTCATTGAGTTTTCGTTAGTCGCGAACGAGAGGATTACCGATCCAAGGCAGAAGCTTCATTCATGTCGTTTAGAGTTTTTCTAAACACAAGACTCGCACGGGTTTCTTTCCTCTTAACATGTCTCTTAGCCTTTCCCCCGAATCATCTGATATCCTTGAGCTACCCGTAATGGAAAAGTTCTACACCATTCAAGGTGAAGGAGCTCATACGGGAACACCTGCGTATTTTATCCGAATTGGTGGATGCGATGTTGGTTGTGTGTGGTGTGATGTAAAGGAAAGTTGGGACGCCTCGGCCCATGCGATGTTCAGCATTGAGGATTTGAGTATTGAAGCCAAGATGTCGGGATGTGATATGGTTGTAGTAACGGGTGGAGAACCTGCTATGTACAACCTTAATTCACTCACCGAAAAGCTCAATAAACTTGGCCTGAACACCCATATTGAAACCTCAGGTGCCCATCCAATTACAGAAAAATGGCATTGGATTTGTTTATCTCCCAAGAAATTTAAGCCAACACTTACATCCGAATACAAGAAGGCGGATGAACTAAAAGTGGTGATTTACAATAAGCATGATTTTGAATGGGCCGAAACACATGCTGCCAAGGTGCGTAAAGATTGTCAGCTTTTCCTTCAGCCCGAGTGGAGTCGTGCAGATAAGGTAACGCCGTTAATAATTGATTATGTGAAGGACAATCCTCAATGGAGGATTTCACTTCAGACCCATAAATACATGGACATCCCATGAAAAAATTTGTAAGGTATTTCCTCGCTTTCCTGATATTCTCATCTGTTGCTTTTTCCTGCTATTCACAGGACTACACGTCTGAAGACAAGAAAGCAGTGCGTTCTTTCAATAATGCACTAAACGCTTTTGATGGAAGAAACTATGAGCTGGCTCTTGCATTAATTCAAGAGGCCCTTGATCGCGATAAGAATTTCATTGAAGCTCACCTTCTTTCATTTGAGGTTTGCACAGAAATGAGAGATTACGAGTGTGCCGAACGTTCCTTAAATAAAGCATTGAGAATCGATGAGGATTTTTTTCCAAACGCCTGGTTCTACCGAGCAGCGCTTGGCTTGAACCGCGGTGATTATCAAGGTGCGAAATATGACTTCGAGAGATTTCTTACCTACCAGAGGACGAATCCCGAGATGAGAAAAAAGGCTCAGTCCGAAATTGTCAATTGTGAGTTCGCATTGCGAATGGTCAATCGACCTGTGCCCTTTGAACCGATTAATCTTGGCGATAAAGTCAATAGTCCTTTCCCCGAGTATTACCCCACAATTACCGCTGATGCAGGAACACTGATCTTCACCCGTTTGATAAATGATCCCGAAGCTTTTCGAGGTAAGAATGAGAACTTTTTTCGCTCCTTGAATGACAATCAGTCTTGGAAGACAGCAGTTCCTATCAGGGAGATCAACACATCCTTTAATGAAGGAGCACCTTCCATTTCAGGGGATGGAAGAACTTTGATTTTCACCGCATGTGAGTTGTTTGATTCTTACGGTGGCGACAGGAAAGGTTATGGTTCTTGCGACCTATTTATTTCAGAAAAAGTTGGAAATCGATGGTCTACCCCTGTTAATCTTGGTCCCGAAGTGAACACTTCTGCTTGGGAGTCTCAACCTTCAGTTACTGCTGACGGGCAAACGCTTTATTTCGTTAGGGGTTATCCGACAGCTTCAGGAAATAAAGAACAGGACATTTATCAGGCTCGAAAACTTGAAGATGGTACTTGGGGAGGAGCTATAAAATTGTCATACACGATAAATACCCGAGAAAAAGAGGAGTCCGTTCAGATTCACCCCGATGGAAAAACACTTTACTTTTCTTCCAATGGCCATGTTGGAATGGGGGGATTAGACATTTACGTTTCCAAAATGGTGGATGGTGAATGGACGGAACCGGTTAATTTGGGTTATCCGATTAATACCCATAATGATGAGAATAGCTTGTTGGTTTCACCAAACGGGCGCATCGCCTATTTCGCTTCTGATCGTGAAGGTGGATTCGGCGATCTGGATCTCTACCAATTTGAACTTCACGAAGTAGTTCGACCAAATGATGTGACTTACGCCAAAGGTTTGGTGGTTGATGCCGATACCAAGAAACCCTTACAAGCAAATTTGAAACTCAGCAATCTTTCAACCCGTGAATTGGCTTCAGAGCTAAGCAGTGATAAGGTTTCCGGAGAATTCCTGATTGCGCTCCCGACGGGTGAGACTTATGGCCTAAGCGTTGATAGAGAAGGTTACCTGTTTCATTCAGAACAATTTGTATTAGAAGAATCTGAATCTAATGAGCCTTATTCTTTGGTCGTGGAGCTTCAAAAAATCGAATCGGGTAGGTCCATCGTTCTTCGAAACATCTTTTTTGATCTGGACAAAGACGAATTGAAAATTGCTTCACTTCCTGAATTGAATCAACTCACTGATTTCTTGAATGCAAATCCCGATGTGCGAATAGAGATTTCGGGACATACCGACAACCAAGGGTCGGAGGAATACAATGCAGATCTTTCCCAGCGAAGAGCTGACGCGGTTAAGAAATACCTGATAGAAAGATCAGGAATTGACAGTTCGAGACTGGAAACCAAGGGTTACGGAGCATCCCAACCAGTGGCGACAAATGACTCTGAAGAGGGTAGGGCAAAAAATCGAAGAACGGAGTTTAGCGTTCTCTGATCGATTCTAAATTTCGCTTGTTAAAAAATCTCCGTCTGAGAGTAGTTGATTTTCAAACACTATTCTACATTTGTTGCCTGTGGAGATGTTAAAAAAACGTTTTTTCGTCGCCTGGGGAGTAGCCACCTCGCTCATGATGATTGCCAGTTATCTTTGGCATGGCGTATTATTAAATGATCTTTTCTACATCCCCGAACCTGAGGGGCTTTTTTATGGCTTGGCCATTCTCACCTATTTGGTGATTGGATTCGTATTAACCTTCGTTTACACCTACTTAAGTATGGGTATTGGCCTAAAAATGAAGGGCGGTCTGATGGGCCTCGCCATTGGTTTCTTCATCTATTTGATCGCCTTTGTTCTTGGGGTCTCTTTTAAGAGCTCGGGTACCGAGCATATTGTAGTAGACTTTCTCTGGCAAATGATCGAACAAGGATTTGGTGGTTCTTTGGTTGGATTGGTCTACAAATTAGCTGAGCGAAGGGATCAGATTTTGCATTCTGATCGTCAGTAACCATATTTTCCTTTCCACCACTGATTTAACCTTTTTCTCATTTCATTTTCGCGAGAGTTATTACCAGGAGTGAAAAACCGCAAATTGGCTATTTCATCGGGAAGGTATTCTTGATTAGCGAAATTACCTTCATGGGCATGACTGTATTGGTAATTCTTCCCGTAACCCAAATCCTTCATTAGCTTGGTCGGCGCGTTCCGCAAATGAAGGGGTACGGCCAGATTTCCCGTTTCTTTCACTTTCGCTTGAGCCATGCCTATTGCTTCATAGGATGCATTACTCTTCGGACTGCAGGCCAAGTACACCGCGCATTGACTCAATACGATTCTCCCTTCTGGCATTCCGATTTTAGCTACGGCATCAAAAGCAGCGTTAGCTATTACCAAACCCGTTGGATTGGCATTTCCAATGTCTTCGCTGGCAAGAATGATTAAGCGACGGGCGATGAATTTGGGATCTTCTCCACCTTCGATCATCCTCGCCAGCCAATAAACGGCTGCATTTGGGTCGCTACCGCGAATGGACTTGATGAAGGCTGAGATGATGTCGTAGTGTTGTTCGCCATCTTTATCGTAGATGGTTGGGTTATTTCTCACCACTTCCTTGACTCGGTCATTGGTAATTCGAAGGTCATCAGAAGGAAGAGCACTTACTACAGATTCCAGAACATTCAACAGCTTTCTTGCATCTCCACCGCTTAGGTTGAGCAAGAAATCCGTCTCCTCGAGTTTGATGCCTTTTACTTTTAAGTCGACATCTGTCGAAATGGCTCGTTCTAAGAGAATTTCTAATTGTTCTTTTTCCAGTGGATTGAGAATATGCACTTGGCATCTGGAAAGAAGGGCTGAATTCACTTCAAAAGAAGGATTCTCCGTTGTTGCCCCAACCAAAGTGATAATTCCTTTTTCTACGGCACCCAGAAGGGAGTCCTGCTGGGATTTGCTG
>CAZWQX010000020.1:15873-38130 GCA_964635965.1 uncultured Cryomorphaceae bacterium | reverse complement strand
TGCAATGAATACTACGGCCCGGATCACCGGATTAACGAAAAAACTCGATACGGATCTATTGATTTCTCGGCAATTGCAAGAGTTAATCGGCGATCGCGGAAAAGATTTTGAAGGGCCGCTTTCGGAAACCGTCAAAGGGAAAATGCATTCCCTAGAGTTATATCGTCTCGAGAAGCAATAAACTCACCGATCCAATTAGTCTTATTGAATCACGATTCTTTTTGAACCTGACCCAAACTCTGAAACAAAGGTGATGGTGTATATACCGGCTTCGTGTTTTCCAAGATCGAGTTGGATGCTGGTTCCCGTGTTCATGAATATTCGCTCTGACTGAACGATGCGTCCAAGCATGTCTGAAACACGAATATCAAATTGATCGCTCTGCCCTCCATTATTCAAATTAACGATTCCTGTTGAAGGATTTGGGAAAACGGTAAAATCGCTCGAAAGATCATTTTCCTCAACCGAGAGGGTGCTGCAATCAATCTGTTCTCCCGGTAAAGCAACCGCATCAAGGGCAAAAGCGAATTGATCCGTCACGCTGTGGTGGCGAAAAGCAATATAGATGAGTTGATTATCATAAGCACTGAGGTCAATAGAGCGTCCTTCCCATTCGGTATTTGAAAGCACCTCAGTGAAAACTTCATCAGCGAAATCAACCAATTCATTGCCCGTAGTCGAAACCAGAACAGAATAGTTCTCCGCAACAAAATTCGGATCCAATGAAATAACCACGTAATACAGAGAGTCTCCTTCGCCAAGTTGAAGCTGTGGTGTGATCAGGTAGTTATCAGGACTTAGAGCGCCGACATTATTAATAAACGAGTCGCTTCTAATTGATCTGGTGCTGTCAAAGGCGACTGCATTTGTCAGTTGAAACCCATTTCCATCGGCATCATCGTCTACTGCAATCCAGCAAGTAGGCAGGGTAAATCCCTCAAAACTTTCTGCTCCCTCAACGAATACCGGCGGAGGCGGGCACTCTTGGGCTCCCGAGTTAGTTGTGATCATAGGAAATCCATTATTGACCGTGCCTTCAATACCGCAACTATCAGCTTCGTTTACTACCACCAAATAAGATCCTGATTCCGTTGCCGTCCAGGTTATTGAACAGCCGTTTCCGTCTCCTGCTCCAAACGCATCTACGGCTCCTGAAGGTGCAATTACAGTGTATTCAGGAATCCATGAGCCTGAGCTACCATTACAATGGCTAAAGGTATAATTGCCCCCGGCCATGCATCCGTCAAATTGATATGCCTCTGACTGCCATACTTCAAAGCCATTAATTTCTTGAAATTCCCCATTGCATGGAACAGGGTCGAAATCTGTCCAACCTCCTGTCGGATTGGGATTAACCCATTCTTCGCATTGAGCGAAGGTACCACCTGCACTCACTAAGAATAAAACAGCAAAAGCTATGAATCTTGACATTTGTCGAGTTACTTATTTGAGGTGGCAAAGGAACATATTTCCCTTCTTTATAGATCTTCTTTATTCGTTAAAGTTTTCCGTTTACTGTATTCCTTAGTTCATTTTCGTTGCCTTGTAAGTGCCCCCTCCTTGGATCAGATTCAGCCCTTCAGTTTCTCCAAACTTGTCAAAGAAAAACTCAATGCGAATTCCAGGTCCTTTGGTGAAAAAGGAACTGCGACTTTCAGGAAAAAGTTTAAACGCCTCTTGCTTGGTGGCTTGGGCGAATAACGTCCCGTTTTCAATAAAGACCTCCAAGTTGAAATTGGGTTGTAATTCATAAGTGCCCTCGAGCATCTTCAACTCTGAGATGGGCAATTCTATTTCTTTTGGGCCGTCGATTTTCCTCGGGGCATAAGTCTCCCCTCCTTGATAAAGAGTGAGCCCTTTTGCGTACTCATCAGTAAGGGCCAATCGAAAATTGATTTCAATTCCACCAACGTCTGCATAAAATGAAGTATCATTTTTCGCAAAGAGCATAAAAGGACCTTGTCCTGTAGCCTGTGCGAAGAGTTGAGTTCCCTCATGGTATACAAAAAGATCAAAGCCTTCTTGGAGACTGTATGTTCCTTCAAGACGGTGCAATTGGTCTTCATTTAACTCGACCTGAGTTCTTTCAGATGGGAGTTCGATATCTTTTTCCAAAAAGGCAAGAAGTGCTGCCCCCGACACTTTGTCGATCTCAGCATTGAAGCTATTTGAGAAAACAATAAGGTGGAGGTCGTAATCTTCGTAGTATTGCCAAGAAGCGCTGTATCCATCAATGCCACCGTTGTGACCGATGTAAATTTCGCCGTTATGCTCTCTGGTGAAAATCCCCAGCCCATAAAATCCTGAGTCGAAATTGGTCATTCGCTGCATGGTGCTGGGATTTTTAAATGGCTTACCTGAAAAGAATGACTTGGAAAAGGCGTACATATCACGAACCGTACTATACATGCATCCGGCGGCGAAAGGCACTGAAGGATCAACCGGCTTTTGCTCATACCATCCATCATCCGCTCCTATAAAACCCTCTGAGAGATTGGCAGCATTTCGGTAATCAAATCCTGTTTCTCTTAAATCAAGCGGATTCAAAACTACCTTGGTCAAGTACTCTTCATAAGAAAGACCTGTGATTTGCTCAATGATTATTCCCAATAGAACGTAGTTGGTATTGCTGTAGCTATGCAATGAACCGGGTTCAAAAAGGAAAGGGTCATCCAAAACCTTCTCTATCACTTCGATGGGGGTCTGTTCTGAATACATCCATTCGCCAATGTCACTTCGTTCGGTATAATTCTTTATACCCGAGCGGTGCGATAATAAGTCCTCAATGGTAATTTGCTCGGCTTTTGGAAACAAGGCCAGATAGTTGCTCAATGGGTCGTTGAGGTTTAGTTTCCCTTCTTCCATAAGTCGCATAACCGCCGCAGCAGTGTACGTTTTGGTAATACTGCCAATCTGAAACTGCGAATTGATCTCGTTCGGACTATTTTCTTTTATGGACGCCGGTCCAAAGGCTTTTTCAAATACAATTTTGTCTCCCTTAGCTAAAAGTATATTTCCACTGAATTGATTGGCTTCAACGAGTTCATTCACGTATAATTCGAAACGGTCATAAGACTGACCGTGTGAAATAAAGCATACACTAACGAAGATGAAAAGAAACGGAATGGACTTGCCAATTTTCATGAGATGCGAATTATCGGTCCTCAAAGATGAACAATCATTTTTTTTGGGTCAAGATGGTTTGTCAAGGCGATGCGAATAAAGTATGTTTGTGCCCTGAAAATTTGATCAACCATGAGTGTACTCGTCAATAAAGATTCCAAGATAATCGTACAAGGATTTACGGGAAGTGAAGGAACATTTCACGCTTCTCAAATGATTGAATATGGCACCAATGTAGTAGGTGGAGTTACGCCTGGTAAAGGTGGGCAAATTCATCTGGATCGTCCTGTTTTTAACACGGTTCAAGATGCCGTAGACAAAACCGGCGCCGATGTGTCAATCATATTCGTACCACCTGCTTTTGCTGCTGATGCCATTTTGGAAGCTGCGTATGCAGGAATCAAAGTGATTGTGACGATCACGGAAGGAATTCCCGTAAATGATATGGTGAGGGTGAAGAACTATATAGACCAAATTGATTCCACACTCATCGGACCAAATTGCCCTGGAATCATTACGGCGGGTGAAGCTAAGGTGGGAATCATGCCCGGATTCATTTTCAATACAGGAAGCATTGGAATTGTTTCTAAGTCGGGTACACTAACTTATGAAGCAGTTGACCAAATTACCAAGGCCGGAATGGGTCAAACTACGGCGATCGGTATTGGCGGAGATCCAATCATTGGAACAACCACGTTGGAGGCTGTTAAATTGCTGATGGCGGATGACGAAACTGAAGGCATTGTGATGATCGGAGAAATCGGGGGGAATCTCGAAGCGGAAGCGGCTCGTTGGATCAAGGAAAATGGTACGAAACCCGTTGTTGGTTTTATCGCAGGAGAAACAGCCCCAAAAGGAAGAACGATGGGACACGCCGGAGCAATTGTTGGAGGAAAAGACGATACGGCTCAAGCAAAAAAGGCTATTCTACGAGAATGCGGTGTGCACGTTGTAGATAGCCCTGCAGAAATAGGTAAAAAAATGGCAGAAGTATTAGGTGTGACAGCTTAAAAGATAATACTCAGTTTAGGGAGCGGCTTGATTTATCTAGCCGCTTTTTTTATTTCCGATAAGCTCCTAGAATGAGTTTTCTTGTTTGACTGGAGCCATCAACAGAAACCACTTCCACAAAGTAGATTCCCGGATTTAAGTCCTCAACATTGATTACAGCTTGGTCTGAAACAGTGTTCTCCTCCATGGTTATTTGTCCAACGCTATTGATTAACCGTATTCGACCTCCTAATGGGAGATTTTTCAGAGTAAAAGAGGAAACAGCGGGATTAGGCATCATCTCAAATCTTGTGGTCGTTTGGCTGGATATGTTTTGAACGGAGCCAAATGACATGGCATCGACCGAAATCCATGCCTGTCCGGGAACCAAATCACCGACACTAGCTTCAACTCGGATAATTGCATGAGTCATTACCGGTTCAATTTGATCAAGAGGCATAGATACGAATGTCCATTCGTCAATACTCTCACCGCTGCTCCAAAATTCCGTGTAGACTTCAATTTCATTATTATAAAATGATATGGAAACACTAACCCCACCAAATTCGGCCAAAGCCTTCACATAAAAATCGAGGCTGGGAGGAATATTGTCCGTATCTAAGGTGCAGGCGGCCCAACCGTAAGCCCCTATCCCATCATTAACGGCGTTCACCCGCATGGCGAAGTTGCCTTCATAGGCTTCAAGGTCTTGTACAACTACCGGAATTAATTGCCCATTTGGTGTGGCCCATCCTTCGGGTACGGGTTGCCAGATTTCGACAAACCAAGATTCAAAACCAGGATTTGGAATCACTTGAGCATAAGTGCTCGCGCTTAGGAGAATGAATATGAATAGAGCTTTTTTCATAACGAGGTTTGTTAGAAAGAGTGCAAAAAAATCCAAACGGTTACAGAGTCTTTCAGTTATTTATTCCCTCGTACCTGCAAGTTTCTAACTTTGTCGCCGATCAGATTCTATACTATGAATTTACTAAAAGGAAAAGTTGCAGTCGTAACGGGTGCTACCCGAGGGATTGGAAAGGCAATCGCAAAGACTTTCGTCGATAACGGAGCTACCGTTTGCTTTACTTATGCTAGCTCAGATGAAAAAGCAAGAGCCTTAGAAGCCGAATTATCGCAAAATGGTGGAGTAGTTAAGGGGTTTAAATCAGATGCCTCAGATTTCAGCGCTGCCCAAGAACTTATCGACACGGTTGTTGCCGAGTTCGGAACAATCGATGTCTTGGTGAACAACGCTGGAATTACCAGAGACAATCTATTGATGCGAATGTCTGAAGAGCAATGGGACGAAATCATGGAGGTCAATTTGAAATCCGTCTTTAATCTAACCAAAGCTGCCCTCAGAACTTTTTTGAAAGCGAGAGGAGGATCAATCGTCAACATGAGTTCAGTTGTTGGTGTGAAGGGAAATGCAGGACAAGCAAATTACGCGGCCTCAAAGGCGGGAATTTTGGGATTCACTAAATCCGTGGCGCTTGAGTTGGGTTCGAGAAATATCCGGTGCAATGCAATAGCCCCTGGGTTTATTGAAACGGAAATGACCGGGGCTTTGGATGAAAAAACCGTTCAAGAATGGCGCGATGCCATTCCTTTGAAAAGAGGAGGTTCACCGGAAGACGTGGCAAACTTGGCACTTTTCTTAGCTTCAGATCTCAGTACCTACATTACGGGTCAAACCCTAAATGTAGACGGTGGAATGCTGACATAATTGGGCAACCTTACTTTCGAATATCCATTTTGGGCAGTTGTGCTTTGCCCGCTGGTGGGGATGATCTTCGCGGGAATTCTCTATTACCGCAACCAAGGATTAGCTGAAATCCCAACAACGGTAAGGTGGGGTATGGCTTTTCTTCGCTTTGCCTTGGTTTCAGTGATCTGTTTATTGATTCTCGGTCCGTTGTTGAGGTATTTGGAGGTAGACATAGAGCCACCTATCCTAGCGCTGATTGCGGATGACTCGAAATCCATGGTGATGGTAGGAGATTCGGTTACTTCAGCTAATTCAGTCAATGCGACCAAGGACGATCTGGTTAAAGCACTTTCAGAAGCATATGAAATAGAGACATACAGCTTTGGATCAGAATTGAAGGAGCGATCTGAGCTCACTTTCAATGAACCCGAAACCGATATTTCAGCTGCTCTAAACTCGATAGAGTTGAGATATGCCAATCGCAATTTGGGTGCAGTTGTATTACTGAGTGACGGAATTTCCAACAAAGGTCTGAACCCAAGGTATTCGATTTCGAACCTGCCCGCGCCTGTATATACGGTTGCTTTTGGTGATACTACCGTACATAGGGATGCAAAAATAGCCGAGGTCGCTTCAAACGATCTGGCATATCTGGGAAATACATTTCCAATTGAGGTGAGGGTGAGTGCATCGAAAATGACGGGGGCAAGCGGAATTTTGAGGGTTCTTGATGGAGACAGAGTTCTTTTTGAGGAACAAGTAGATTATGACTCCGAAAACTATTCGAATACCTTTCGAACCCTGATTGAAGCCAACGAATCAGGACTCAAACGATATACGGTCACATTGAGTGTTGATGAGGAAGAATCAAATCCGAGAAACAACGTTGCTTCCGTAATTATTGAAGTCATTGATGGGAGACAGAAGATTTTGTTGTTGGCTCATTCTCCTCATCCTGATGTCAAAGCCATACGGGAATCCATAAATGCCAACCCGAATTATGAAGTAGATGTGTTTTTGGATAGGGAATTTCAGGGTGATCTGGATGACTATGATTTGCTCATCCTTCATCAGCTCCCTTCAAGGGTTTCCTCGGGTCGACGTTTGAAGACTCAATTAGAGAATAATTCGATCCCAAAGCTCCTCATTATGGGTAGGAAGAGTGTCGTTGGTGATTTGCCTGCTCTGGGATCAGGGGTAGAGTTCTTAGGGAGAGCTCGGTCCACAAATGACGTAAAAGGTGAGGTAAACGACGATTTCAGCATTTTTGAGCTTTCACCCGAGTTGTCGACACTTCTGAACGTGTCTCCTCCATTACAAGTGCCATTTGGAGAATGGAATATTTCTAATTCTGCCGAGGTTTTGTTGTATCAATCCGTCGGTAAAATTACTACTACCGAACCATTGCTCGTGCTGAATTCTTATTCGGAAAACAAAGTAGCGACCCTATTGGGTGAAGGAATTTGGAGATGGCGTATGACCGATTTTGCCATCAATGAGAACCACGATCGATTTGATGCTTTTATGGGAAGTCTCGTACAATACCTCTCTCTAAAAGAAGATAAAAGACTCTTTCGGGTTGAGGGGCCGGGAACCATAATGGAAAACCAACCTATTCGCTTCCGAGCAGAACTGTATAACCCTTCTTATGAACAGGTTAATGATGTGGAGGTTAACCTTATAGTTGAAGACGAAGAAGGCAACGAATTTCCGTTCACATTCAGCAAAACTCCTGGTGCTTATCAATTGGAAATTGGAGCCTTGCCCCCGGGAAATTATTCTTACAACGCTTTTGTTTCTCGAGGCGGGGAGAAATACGAAGCATTCGGTTCATTCCCGATTAAACCATTCACCTTGGAAAGTTCCGGTTTATTGGCAAATCACAAATTGCTGAACGTGCTATCTGAAAATTCTTCAGGGAAGATGTACTACCCCGAGAGCACAAAAAGTCTGAGTGACTACCTTTTAAGCGAAGAATCTTCTATCAAACCGGTCAGTTATTCAACTGAAGTGTTCGACACCATCCTAAACCTCAAATGGCTCTTTTGGATTTTGCTCATCCTCCTGAGTGGCGAGTGGTTCTTACGTAAATACTACGGCCGTTATTAACGTTCAATGACCAGCTTGTCTTGGGCAGTACGATTGTTGGTTTTGGTTTGCAGGATATACACCCCTGACTCAACATCTGACAAGCCAATTTTAACTATGCCTACTCCTGGATTTCTGTAAGAACGTACCAATCGACCTCTGATGTCGAATAAATCAATTCGCTCAACGATTTCTGAACCTGAGTCTATGAGAACGCGCTCGTTCGCAGGATTAGGATAAACCGAGAACGTGCTGTTTTCTTCGTTATCAGTACTAAGGATCAAACAAATCTCAGTTTCTTCACTTGATCCGAAATCACCTCCTGATGCCAGAATATTTCCTGATTGATCCACAACCTCATATGAACCAAGTCCAAAACCGCAACAGATTCCGTCGTTGAATGAGTCAAAAATGGTGAAGAAATAACAACCTTGTCCAAGACATACATCCACACTCACAGGGTCATCTTCGTCTGTATAGGGGCCACCTGCATAGAGCTCGTTGTCTGCATCATCGGTAATCGTCCAAGTAGTCTCTTCGGGGTAGTTGTCCAAATCAATATTTACCGTGGCGTTAACAGGATTAGCGAATGCCATATAATCTCGTGAGGCAAAATTTCCCGCATCATCTTGATCATCCGTATCATTCACAGAAATGATCTCCACTGAGAGCGTATTCGAACCGTCTTGAGGAGAAATGGAACCGAGGGAGATAAATGCACTTTCCCCGAAATCGATGCTTCCACTCCAATCAACGGTAGAGGAACTTCCGTTTGAGATAACTTCCAATTCAATGGAAGTAAGCGTATTACTTCCCAAATTGAATACGTTGATTCCTGCCGTAAATGGATCTACATTACAGATAGCATCTTGTACACCCGTGAATCCGCCCAAACTGGCATTATTTTCTACCGCACTTGAGTTACACGAATTAGGTACGACCAATGTACCGGTGTTCCCCGGATCTAGCCAAAATCGGATGGCATTAGCCGGAGTACTTCCAAAAGTCCAGGAAACTCCCATTCTTCCGTAATAGTCAAATTCACCATTATTGACCGAACCGGCGCATGCAGCAGCCCCACCTGCCAATTGGCCAATGATAAATCCGTTTTGGTCAAAAAGTGGAGAACCGGAAGAACCTCCTTCAGTTACCCCTTCTTCCCATTCGTCAATGAACCAAGTCTGATTCACGAAAGTACCGAGGTTCTGATGGTACGGAGCATCATCTTCGAAGCAAATCTTTTTTACATCACCTGAAGGGTGATGAATCCCGTATGCAGATGTAACAGATGACAAGTTATCTGTAGCATCCCAACCTGAATAACAAACATTAAATGAGGGAGGAGGAACATCATCCAACTCAAGAAGGGCAAAATCACTTTCCTGATTTCTTGATAGAAGAGTAGAACCGGAAACGCTTTGATCCGTAGGGCCGTTATTACCTGAGCAACCCGACGTTTCATGGTTGAAATAGAATATCCAGTTGCCGACACTATTCGGATTGCCGGGAGTGCAATGACGGGCAGTGAGGAAAAATGGAGTTCCATCTTGCAGAACGTTATTAATCATGGCTCCCGAACAGACGGCATTATTATTCACCACAATCAGTGCCACAGATCTTTTCTGAATATCGAATGGTAATCCTTCCGGGCAATTCACATTGATGTTACAGGCACCTGAATTCCCGAATACACCTTTTGCCTCGTCTTCAACCTCCACCAAAATATCTCGGTAACCATGGGTGAAATTGTCAATATGCAAGTAACCCTCTCCGCGGTGGGTTGAAGGTTCATGGTATTCAATTATAAGTTCATCTGAAAGGACTAATCCAACGCCTAAAGAGCCTATTTTACTTGCGTTTTCAGAGGTGAAACTTCCCAATAATTTGGACTTGTCAGGAGTAAAAACAAATACTTTTGCTCCTTCGGGAATTTGGTATGTATCAAAGACAAAGTTCAAACTTTTAGCTCCTTTTGATCTTACGGCTAATCGCCATACTCCGTCACCATTTTCCAATTCCGTCCAAGCTCCGCTGTTATTGATATCAAGATCAACCTCAATATTGGCTCCGAAGCGATAAGGAACGCCGCTCAATTTATCGTTGAATGAATCCTCGGCTTTCATGGCATCCAAATCTGTCTTGGGTAGATTTACGGTTGCCATTTCGTACTTGCTTTTTTCATTCCAGTCAAATGGTTGCCCACCATGACTGATCTGTGCAATTGATGAAAGACAGAAACAAAAGGTCAAAAATGAAAAGAGTAAAGTTTTCATAGGCTGCTAATAATTGTATTCCAGAGTGGTTTCAGTATTGGTGATTACTAAAAGGACCCTATTGGTCCCGGTGTATTTAAGAGGCTTCAAATCAAACCAAAGTTTTTTATCAATCATGCCTCTGCATCGATCGTTATTGCTGTTGTGTTTTAATGTTACTTCAACTTCAGGAGGATAGGTAGACGAATATCGACCCGTACTTTCCAACTTAAATTCATGCTCTTCGCATCCACCTGAATAGGATACATCCAAAACCACAAAATCCCCAATTTGTTGAGCATCCTTAATGTTCACGGGGTCAATACCGACGCCCGGATTTACGGAAGGATCTACAAAAACTTCGGGATGGTCTCCAGGAGGTTGGACCCTCAACGGTGCGGATGAGGAACCGCAAGAGGTTAATAGTATTGCGATGAAGAGCAGGCGTAACATCATCAAGTCAACGAAGGTAAGTCGCAAAAACGATAGCTGCACGTAAACTTTGTATCCTGTTTGGAATCTTATTAAGAAAAAACCCCGCCAGAGGCAGGGTATATGTTTATTGAATGCTGAGTTTCTTCTCCAAATCTTCCAGGTATTTTCGGAATTGCTTATCCGTTTCCTGCAAGTTGTTTACCGTTCGACAGGCATGAAGCACGGTTGCATGGTCTTTGCCACCGCAGTGCATCCCGATGTTGGCTAAACTGCTCTTCGTCATTTTCTTTGCGAAATACATTGCAATTTGCCTTGCTTGAACAACTTCGCGTTTCCTCGTTTTTGATTTGAGTAGTTCTATAGGTAGGTCGAAATAGTCACAAACAACCTTTTGGATGTAATCGATGCTAACTTCTCGCGCCGTGTTCTTTACGAACTTGTCGATCATCTGCTTGGCTAACTCAAGCGTAATGCTCTTTTTATTTAGAGATGAATGCGCAATTAACGAAATAAGCGCCCCTTCAAGTTCTCGAATATTTGTGGTGATGCTGTAAGCTAAATATTCAACTACATCTCTTGGTAGATCGATTCCATCGGCATACATCTTTTTCTCCAAGATGGCGATTCTGGTTTCGAGTCCGGGAGTCTGCAAGTCAGCTGACAATCCCCACTTAAACCGCGACAAGAGTCTTTGTTCCATTCCTTGCATCTCAACGGGTGCTTTATCACTGGTAAGAACAATCTGTTTGCCATTTTGGTGCAAATGATTGAAGATGTGGAAGAACATATCTTGGGTCTTTTCTTTACCCGCAAAGAATTGCACATCGTCAATAATCAGCACATCAATCATCTGGTAAAAGTGACTGAAGTCGTTTACATTGTTATTCTTCACCGCATCGATAAATTGATGGATGAATTTTTCCGATTCAACGTACAAGACCGTTTTATTCGGAAACCTATTCTTGATCTCAATTCCTATAGCTTGAGCCAAATGGGTCTTACCAAGACCAACTCCGCCATAGATTAAAAGTGGATTGAAAGCCGTGCCTCCTGGGTTTTTAGCAACCGCGTATCCTGCAGATCGCGCAAGTCTATTGCAATCTCCTTCTACCAAATTATCAAAAGAATAATTGGGCTTAAGATTAGAGTCTACATTGATTTTGCGAAGACCTGGAATCACAAAGGGATTCTTTATTTGCTTGCTTCCGATATCCATCGGAGCAGAAACCGGAGGATTCTTTATTGCACGTTTGTTTGTTGTTGGAACCTTAACAGTATATGGACTGGAACCATTGTAATTGTTCTCCATAATTATACTGTATTCCAACCTTCCATCTTCTCCAAGTTCTTTTTTAATAATCTTCTTTAAAAGATGGATGTAATGCTCTTCCAACCACTCGTAAAAAAACTGAGAAGGTACTTGGATGGTGAGAACCTTGTTGTCAAGCTTAACCGGCTTAATCGGTTCAAACCATGTTTTATACCCTTGGAGGCTAACATTGTCTTTGATCAATTCAAGACAATCGCCCCACACTTTCTCATGTTGTTCACTCATCGGATAATCTGTCTAGAATATAGTTATTAATGCGTTTTAAATTGCCGGGCACAATTCCCATGCGCATCTGCCGATCGGGAGACAAATATTTAGAGAAAAAAGTGAAAAAAAAAGCCCAATGGCGCTTGTGAAATAAAAAAGTTTTACAGTTGAATAAAAATTTCACAGGGCCTATCAATATTGAGATTCGCAGCTTTTTTCAATATATTTCCACTGGGAATAACTCTCTGATATGAAACGAAATAGAGGGAAGCTCGTAAGCTTTGATTAAGTTTCAAATTTGTTCCCAAAAAATTGCAGAAGTTCAACAAGATAACGGTTATTTGTCTCAGTTGAAAATAGATTGTGTTTATGACACCAAGTAGCCCCGCCTCGAAGACATACAAACACACAACGGAATTCAGAGTTCGTTACTCAGAAACGGACAGAATGGGTTATGTTTATTATGGAAACTACTCTGCATGGTTTGAAGTTGGCAGGGTAGAATTATTAAGAACTCTTGGTCTTACCTACAAAGAACATGAGGATAAAGGTTTAATTCTACCTGTTAGAGACTTTTCGGTTCGTTATATGCTTCCTATTAAGTACGATGATGTGGTGGTCCTGGAAACGGAACTTCAAAGCGTAAAGGGCCCGATGATCGTTTTCGGTTACAGACTCTATACGGAAGATGGAAAAGTAGCTTGCCGAGCATCTACAAGTCTGGTATTCGCAAATCGTTTCACCGGACGTCCAATTAAATGTCCTCAGCCCATTCTCGATCTTTTCGAAGATTAAAGCTTATCCATTAGCAGGCGATACAATTTTTGCATTTCTGCAATATCGTTTTTGTGGACTTTTTCCCCCGGTTGATGATAGTTTGATTCAGGTGGTCCAATGAAACACCAATCCCATACGTATGTGCTTGATTGAAGAGCGTTTCCATCACTCCCTCCTGCGTTTTCAACTTCGCGTTGAATGGATATCCCATTTTCTTCGGCGATTTCAATTATCCGATTCACGTAACTTCTCCTCGGTATTCCTCTGTCCCGTATTGAAACAGCAACGCCTTTTCCGTGTTTGATGTGGTCCGACACCAAGGTGACATCGGAAATCAAAGCCTGTTGAATGCCTAATTTTTCCTGTAAAAATCGTCCGGCGAACTGAGCTCCTCCACCACCGTGTTCCTCATAGGTTGAAAAAACCAAGGCACCGTGATCCAATTCTCTCGCCAATTCCAGTGCATTCCATACACCAAGTCGATTATCGAGATAGGCGCTTTTCACGTACTGCTTTGTCTCCTTCCAATCGGGGGCATAGGTCAGGTTAGTTCCGGGATCAATCTTTCTGTCAGCTACATATTGGATTTTATCTTCCTTGCCCTTTTTCGACTTGTTTTTTTTAGTGACCACTTCGAGCTTACAAGTGATCGGACCTTTGGAGTCTTCGCCTACTAAAAGTGAGCCATTCGGAGCTTTGGGATTGCCAATTTTATAGAGTTCTCTTTCGTAAGCGACGGTGTATCCGACCGAATCAGTATGTGCAAAAATGGCTGTCCGTGGAGTTCCGAAAATTGCAATAACCATATCCTGAAAACCCGGGCCAGAACAAACGCGAGGCGAGTTTTTGAAGAACTTTCCATTGCGTGAGAAGTAGTCAACGATAAAGTCCCTCATTAATCCTTCATCGCCGGCAGTAGCAGGGATTGAGCAAAGTTCTTTTAGAAGTTCCGTATTCATCTCTAAATAATTCCAAATGACTCGATGCGAATATCGTTAAATGTGTTAAATGCCTCGATCACCCCTGATTTGTTCTTGGGATCTGTTGTGAATTCGATTGTACAGGCTTCAGCAAAGTTCTGAGTCTTGATACTCCATGGTCTGGTTCTAAATAGAAACATCACCTCACTCATCCGTTCATAACCAAAATGAATCGAAAAATGTGCTAACCGCTGTACCTCCTTAATTTGAGAATCTTCCAAAGCCATGGCGGCGGCTGTTCGGTAGGCATCAATGAGTCCTCCAACCCCAAGCTTTGTTCCTCCGAAATACCTCACAACGGCCACTAGAACATTAGTAAGGTCAAATTTTTCTATCTGTCCGAGTATGGGTTTTCCGGCTGAATTAGACGGTTCCCCATCGTCATTCGCTCTGTATCTGTCTTTTTCAGGTCCTAATCGCCAGGCATAAGCCACGTGACCCGCTGAGCGGTGTTCTTCCGATATGCGTGTGAGTACTGTACTTATTTCCTCTTCTGAGTTCACAAAAAAGGCATAGCCGTGGTGCTTGCTGCCTTTAGCCTTGTGCAAGCTTTTTCCCGTTTTGACTATTGTGCGGTATTTGTGATTCAAGCTGAGAAATATGTTAGCAGCAAAATGGCAATTAGCGCCAATATTATTCCCAAGAGTTTTCTTCCATCGGTTCTTTCCTTAAAAAGAAGGACCCCGGCGATTGCCGACAGAGCAACAACACCCATGTTATTAGCGGGTATAACTTCAGAACGATCGAGTAAATCGCTTCCAAGAATTCGCAACAAGAAATAGATGGACCCATAATTTACCAAGCCCAAAAAAAGACCTGCAGCCATATCTCGAGCTTTTATTTTCACATTTCCATTAAAAAACCTGATTAGCAATACGATGGTTCCAATAATAGCGGCTATTCCAAAAGGTATGGGTACGAATAGTTTTTGAGAAACTTCTGTAAAAAGAAATTCTTTTTCGGTGTAGGCTAAGATAAGATCAAGTAAACCGCTTCCGATAAAAAGGAAAATCGGAATTAGCACACCTGACTGTGAAGCTTTGTTGTTTTTTCCGGAGACAGTAGTTAGGATAACAGCTACTATTCCAATTGAGATGCCTGCTATTTTAATTGGATGCCAAGATTCATCTGTGTCAGAAATCATGAAGAACAAGGCAGGAATCACCATCGACATTTTGGTGGCAATTCCCGTTACCGCTACCCCGTGTTTTTGACTGGTAATAGCCATCAAATAAAAGAGCGAGATAAAAAGAATTCCGACCATGGCCGCGGAAAGAATCCAACTTTCAATTCCTGCAGAGGTCATCGATTCATCCGAGAAGGCGTACAGAAAACCAAATCCCGAAGCCACGTAGTAATTGGCTACAATCGCAGGGAAAGTATTAATTCCATACCTGCTAAATAACTTAAAGATGGCATAGATGGCGGTTGAGCACAGAATACTTAACAGAAGAAAAATCATACCCTGCGATAAATATCTATCCGATCATCTCCGAAATAGAAGGAATTTGCGGCTGGTAAATTCACCGAAGGTGCTTTAAGACCACTTCCGATAAGCTTATGACTCTTAATTATTCTGGCCTCATCCCACAATTCCTCTTCGATGAATTTGAGCAATGTGGCCCGTCCGCCTTCTACGATCAAGCTGTTGTACCCTCGGTCAAATAATTCAGCAAGCATTAACCTTATCGGGTCTTCGTCCTTAGAATCAACAAATCGGACCGATTCAGGATACTTACCAGCCTTTTGGCCCAGAATTAAAGTCGGGTTACCATCTTCTAGAATATGTCTGTTTTGAAAGGAATGCGTTCCACTGAGAACCACTCTCAATGGATTTCGTCCTTTTACTTTTCTTACGTCAAGTCTCGGATTATCATTGATCACCGTAGTAGCTCCAACCAGAATTGCCCCTTCTTCCGCGCGCCAACGATGAACCAATTTTTTCGTTGAGGGGGCAGAGATCCAAAATATTCCCTTTTCGTGATTCCCGCGATCATAATCCATGAATCCATCAGCGCTTTCAGCCCATTTCAGAATAATAAAAGGTCTTGACTTTTCGTGAAAAGTGCGAAATCGTCTATTCAATTCTTTCGCTTCTTTTTCTAGGACACCCTGAATTACTTCTACGCCGGCTTCTCTTAATCGATTTATTCCTCGCCCCGCAACTTTAGGATTTGGATCTGTTTGTGCGACGACCACTTTTTTAAAGCCTTTTTCAATAATCAAGTTTGCACATGGAGGAGTTTTACCATGATGGGAGCAAGGTTCAAGAGAAACATAAATTATGGCGCTGTTTGGTACTTTCTGCTCACCTAAAGAGGCAATCGCATTTACTTCGGCATGGGCTCTTCCATAAGTGTCATGAAACCCCTCTCCAATTATTTTTCCTTCGTTCACAATCACTGAGCCGACCATAGGATTTGGAGCTACACGACCGAGTCCTTTTTCGGCTAGCTGAAGGCATCGTGCCATGAACTTCTCATGATTCATTGACGGTAAAAGTAAAGCTGAATTTTAATCCTTTCAAAATCTTTTGATTCAACACAATTTCCGGGTAAAGAGTTAATTGATGGTAAAATGTGAAGAAAACCGACTGTACTGTTCGTAACTGGGTAAATGCCTTCAAATTTAGGTAGCTAAAACAGTATATATTCGCTTTCTTAACCATGCTGGATAACACTCCGACCATTGCAGAGTTGCGTCAAATCTTTATGTCGCGGCTACACGATATCTACGAAAGCGAAGAAATTTCGAGCCTTTTTTCTATTGTAGTGGAGGATATTCTCGGTTATAACCGCGCTGAGATGCATGTCAGGTTGTCTGAGTCGGTACATCCTGTAAAAATTGGAATGATCGAGGCGATCATCGAGGGATTGATTCGTCAAGAACCTATTCAATACATGCTGGGAAAAGCCGAATTCTATGGCATGAATTTCAGGGTGAATCCACATGTGCTTATTCCAAGGCCTGAAACAGAAGAGCTGGTGAGATGGATTATCGATGAGGTAAATCCTGTTTCAAAGGAAATGAACCTGATTGATCTTGGAACAGGTTCCGGTTGCATTGCTATAGCGTTAAAAAAGCATTTGACTCGTGCGAGAGTATATGGAATAGACAAAAGTGTTTCCGCCCTCAATATCGCTCAACAAAATGCCGAATTAAATGGGGTTGGGGTAGATTTCTTTGGTTTTGATCTTCTTGAAAGAGAGAGTCTGAACTTTATGGAATTTGATGTCATGGTGAGCAATCCTCCTTATGTGACTTATTCCGATAAAGAAGAGATGAGCAGGAACGTGTTGGATTATGAGCCCCATGAAGCTCTTTTCGTAGAGAATGGAGATCCTTTGCTGTTTTATCGGAAGATCGTTGATTTGGCTGATGGACACCTCAATAAGAATGGAAAAATCTTCTTCGAAATCAATGAAAGATTTGGTCCTGAAATCCGTTCCTTACTTACTGATCGCGGTTACAACAGGGTTGAAATCCGGGCGGATTTAAACGGTAAGGATCGCATGGTAAAGGCAGAAAAGTCTTGAAGGAAACCTCGCTACTGATATTTTTTGTTCTACTCATTTCATTCAATGTAAAAGCGCAACCTCAAGAAGGAACCCGTGCTAAAATACTCGGTGGTGAAGTAGAACTTGAATCATATCAAGTAGGACTTAAACCTGATTTTAGCTTTGACGCGAGGCGAACCCTCTTTGAAAAGAGATGGGTGGCAGTTGGAGGACTTAAATTCGGTGTGCAATACAACCGTATTCATCGATTAGGTTTGGGTATATACTTTTTAAATACACGCATTTTCGATGATGAATTCGAACTCATATTAGAAGCGAATAAAATCGAGTACGACTTCAACTATTCAACTGTATATTACGACAGGGTGCTTTTTTTCAATAAAAAATGGGAAGTTGGAAGCACTCTTCACCTGGGTGGAGGTAATATAGAAACGTTCTATCAGAACGAGCTGAATCCGAATGAGCGAAATGAAGGCCCCAAACTGGATTTCAGCGTTGGGGAATTGGTTCTTTATGGGGAGTACAACATACTCTATTGGTTGGGTATTTCATCGGGTCTCGGTTACCGTCAGGTTTTTGGCCTTGAATATGACTTGGGAGATGACTTCAGCAGCCCTATTTTTGTGATCAATTTGAGGCTTAATTTGCTTAAACTAGCCAGAAGTTATTTTGACCCGTCAGTGAAAGATGAATACTGAAGAAGTAGCGAATCGAATTGAGTTTTTAAGGAAAGAACTCCACGAGCATAATCATCGCTATTATGTTTTATCCAAACCTGTAATTTCAGATTTCGAATTTGATACGATGCTCAAGGAGCTGCAAGGTCTCGAAGAGCAATACCCTGAACACGATGATCCCAATTCACCAACGAAACGCGTAGGAGGTGATATCACCAATAAGTTTGAAAAAGCGAAGCACAAGTACCCAATGCTTTCTTTGAGTAACACCTACAGTTTTGATGAAATTAGAGATTGGGAAACTCGAATCAAGAAAAATACGGATGAGCTCATTGAGTATGTCTGCGAATTGAAATACGATGGTGTTGCGATTGGAATCACATACCGCAATGGCGAACTCGAAAGAGCATTGACCAGAGGTGATGGCGAAACAGGTGAAAATGTGACCACCAATGTCAAGACGATTTCAACGATTCCATTGAAAATAAATCACCCTGACCTGCCTGAAGAGTTCGAAATAAGAGGTGAAATTTTCTTGCCATTAAAGGTGTTTGCCGATATGAATGCCAAGAGAATTGATCAAGGTGAAGACCCTTATATGAATCCCCGAAATACGGCATCAGGCACGATGAAACTGCAGGATTCGTCCATCGTTGCGTCAAGGAAATTAGACTGCTATTTATACGCCGTATATGGAGATAATCTTCAGGCTAGAAGTCATCGAGAGAATTTGAAACTTGCAGAATCTTGGGGCTTCAAAGTTCCCTCTTCAGATAAAAGGCAAATACAAGTTTGTAGAAGTATTGATGATATTCAGTCCTTCATCGAATATTGGGAAAAAGAAAGAGCCAATCTTCCGTTTGAAATTGACGGGGTGGTTATAAAAGTAAATTCTTATTCGGCACAGCGAGTGCTTGGCTTCACGGCAAAATCACCAAGATGGGCTGTGGCCTATAAATTCAAAGCGGAAAGGGTAGCCACGAAGCTGGATCAGATTACTTATCAAGTTGGGCGTACGGGAGCTATCACTCCGGTGGCGAATTTGGAGCCCGTTCTGATCGCGGGTACCACGGTGAAAAGGGCGTCACTTCACAATGCAGACCAGATTGAAAAGTTGGATGTGAGAGCCGGCGATACCGTTTTTGTGGAAAAAGGTGGAGAAATTATCCCCAAGATTATCGCAGTCGATTTTTCGAAACGTCCCAAGGATCTACCCAAACATAAATACATTGAATTCTGTCCTGAATGCGGCACTCCCCTTAAGAGAGAAGAAGGAGAGGCACAGCATTATTGTCCAAATGAAGAGGGGTGCCCACCGCAAATAAAGGGTAGAATCGATCACTTCATTTCTCGTAAGGCGATGAATATCGATGGAATCGGACAAGAAACGGTTGAAGATCTTTTTGAAGCAGGGTTGATTGAGAATTACGCCGATCTTTATGATCTCACAAAGGACCAAGTTATATCACTTGACCGAATGGCCGATAAATCGGCCGAGAACTTAGTCAATGGCATTGAAGCTTCTAAGCAGGTCCCATTTGAAAGAGTTTTATTCGCCTTGGGAATTCGATTTGTGGGAGAGACGGTTGCCAAAACACTGGCAAAAGAGTTTAAGACAATCGATGCCTTGGCGCTGGCGGATAAAGAACGATTGACATCTGTGTATGAAATTGGAGATCGAATTGCCGAATCAGTAACTGACTTTTTTGCTGATGAAAACAACCTAAGACATGTAGACCGCTTGAAGGAACATGGATTGAATTTTGAAGTTGAGATGCAAGAAGTTCTTTCGGAGCGACTTGGTGAGAAATCATTTGTGGTTTCAGGTGTCTTTACGATTGATCGAAAAGAGCTCAAGTCTTTGATTGAACAAAATGGAGGGAAAATCCTGAGTGGAATATCGGGTAATACGGATTACCTGGTTGCAGGTGATAAGATGGGCCCTTCCAAACGAGCGAAGGCCGAAAAGTTGGGGGTACCAATTATCGGTGAATCAGACTTAATGGAAATGCTGAATTGAAATGGCTTGAAGACATAAAAATGGCTTGGGGTCGTAAGAAGCTTTCGAGCAGAATTTCAGGAAACCGAAATGTACAGGTTTCGAATTTTCACAATGCGAGGAGTGTCGCTCTGTTATACGAAGAAAAAGGTGAGAGCTTTTTTATTCTAGTGAAACAATATGTTAAATACCTCAAGTCCGAGTACGGTATTAGAGATGTGATGGCCCTTTGTTACATCAGCGATAAAAAGGAGGTTCCGCATTACCATTTGCATCGACTCAAATACGACTATTTTCACTTAGGTGAATTGAATCGATGGTATGAGCCTGTTTCTGACCAGGTAAAACGTTTTGAAGAGAAAGAATTTGACGTAATGATCAACCTGGAAAGAGATCCTTCATTACCTCTTCAATTTGTTCAGGCAGCTAGCAGAGCCAAATTAAAGGTGGGTTATCATAGTAGGGAAGGAGAGAGGTTCTACGATCTCATGCTTGATTTGCCTGAAAGAGCAACTTTCGATGAATATGTTAACCAAGTTAATCACTACTTAACGAGAATAAATCATGAACGCGCTTAAAGGAGTTGGGGTGGCATTGGTCACTCCATTTCAGCAAAACGGCAAGGTGGATTATACTGGATTGGAAAAACTCGTTAATCACGTTAGTAAGGGTGTTCATTTTTTGGTCGTAATGGGTACTACCGGTGAGGCTGTAACCCTGAAAGAAGATGAGCAACTTGCCATCCTGGATTACATAATTGAAGTGAATGCCGGCAAATTGCCCATTGTTTTCGGAATGGGTGGGAGCGATACAGCGTCCCTTGCCAAGAGAATGGAATCCTTTGATCGAAAAGGTGTGGCGGCATTCTTGACGGCGAGTCCTGCTTATAATAAACCGACACAGGAAGGTATTTTTCATCACTATGTGAGCATAGCTGAACGATCGGCACTTCCCATTTTACTCTACAATGTGCCTGGAAGAACCGCCAGCAATGTGAAGCCTGAAACGGTTCTTAGAATTGCGGAACATACCGAGAAGGTCATCGGGATAAAAGAAGCTGCAGGAAGCATTGAACAGGTCATGACTTTGTCTTCATTAATGCCTGAGTTATTTCTCATTCTTTCAGGAGATGACCCTCTGTTGGTGCCACATATGGCTTGCGGTGGCCATGGAATAATTTCAGTTGTGGCAAATGCATATCCGGAAGAATTCAGGAAAGTCTATGAAAATTGTTTGAACGGAGAGTATCGCCAAGCACGAGAAGTTCACTATCGCCTTCGGCCACTGATCGATGCCTTGTTCGCAGAAGGAAATCCTGGTGGGGTTAAGGAAGTGCTTCAGTATTTAGGTATTTGCCAAAACCATATGAGACTACCGTTGTTCCCTGTTTCAAAAGATCACAGTCAGTCCCTTTACCGGCTGATTGCAGAGATGAGTTAACGCGTGATTTTATTATGTCGGTGTATCGTATTTCAGATGAGATTGTCATCAATGCCCCACTGAAAGAGGTGTGGAGTTTTTTTTCTAATCCACTCAATTTGAAAAGGATTACTCCACCGGAAATGAATCTGAAATACCGTTTTGAACCTGAATCAGATTCTGTTTATCCGGGAATGCTTTTAGCCTACATGGTTTCTCCCGTGGCAGGAATACCAGTAGAATGGATTACTGAAATTACCGCGGTTGATCCCAAAAAAAGGTTTGTTGATGAACAACGAAAAGGTCCATTTGCCATGTGGCATCATATTCATGAATTTCAATCTTTAGGGGAAAATAAGACACTTGCCAGGGATCTGGTTTATTATCGAATTCCTCTTGGTTTTTTGGGTAAACTAGCTCATTTTCTGTTCGTAAGGCGTCAAACTCAGGCAATGTTTACTCATAGGAAAGAAGCCCTCGATAAAATTTTTTCTATTGGTTAGTTGACAAAGCCATTTGATTGAGCTAATTTCCGTGCCCATTTGACGAAGTTTTGATGCACTTCGTCTCGTTTTATCCAATTAGTTAAACCAAATTCTTTAGTATGAAGAAGATTTTATTTTTAATGGCTGGAGCGTTTCTCTACACCGCTACTGCCAATTCGCAAGTTGCTTGTGAGGATTTTAACGATGGTCCTTACACCAATTTCAACAGTTTGGGTGGAGCTCCTTGTAGTGATACTCCCCCTGTT
>CAZWQX010000020.1:0-15863 GCA_964635965.1 uncultured Cryomorphaceae bacterium | reverse complement strand
ACTGAAATTACGGCATTCGAGATTTGGAAATCTGAGGCTTATTTGATGAGCAATGTTAAAGCCGGAGGTAGCTACATCTTTAGTGCATGTAATAGTATTGCCGGACCAAATACCGGAGGTCAGGTATGGGATATTGACTTTACCATTGTTGCACCTAGTGGTGCTGTAGATGCGTTTGGACTTGATCCGATGAGCGACTGCGAACTATCGTGGACGGCTTCAGAATCAGGTGAGTACACAATTATCGTGAATGAAGCGGGTAATTGCGGTGCTACTACCAACTTGACAATCAATAATGGTTACCCTGCGATTACTTACACAGGAGGTGCTTCATGTGATCCTCCAATTACTGATTGTATTGCTGGAACAAACAACGGAGCTACGGCTACTGAGCTTTGTCCTGGTGAAACAGCAACCATTACTTTCTCAGGAACGGTAGTGCCTAATTCACCTACCATTGGTGAGGTGCTTTATTCATTTAATCCTGTTGATATTATGACTTACCCTGACGGCGAAATCGTTTTGGGTGGTGCAACCGCAGGAGATAATGAACTCGTTTTTGATAATACACTAGGCGGTTTGCTACCTGGTGCAGGATTGCCTGCATTCGTTGGTGAGTTTGAAATCAGCCTAATTGTTACTTCAGATGCTGGAATCAGCCCGTTCGAATTGACGAACAGATGTGATCAGTCAGAGGTTTTCGTAGTAAACTTCTTCGCAGATGGTGAGCCAGGTTGTGATCCTGCGCCAACTTGTGAGGCAGGAGACGTAGTAGCCGGTTCACAATCAGTTTGTCCGGGTGACGATGTAAGTTTGGCTCTTACCGGTGAAGATGTTCCGAATGATCCGCTTCAATATGGTGTTGTTTGGTTCTTTGAGAACTTGGCAACTCTTGGAACATTCGAAGGATTTATAGTTACGGATCCATCGGACCCAGCTCTCTACAATTTTACAGGGGATTTAAATGCTGAAATTATAGCGCAAGGAGGAACTCCGCTTCTACCTGGAACTTATCGTGCTTATGCCGGAATTTTTGATTTCAATGCTTTACTTTATTGTGATTTCACTGACAACTTTGGTGTTCTCGGTGATCCTGATGCGCAGTTGGTAACGCTTTTGGATGAAAATGATCCTGAATGTTCTGGTCCTGCTCCATGTGAGGCACCATTCCCTCAGATTGGTGGTTTGGATGCGGTTCAGCCTTTAGATGGTTCCGTTGATCTTACTTGGGCTCCTGTTAATGGACAGCAAGGTGTAAGAATCCAAATTGGTCTTCCAGGTGGTCCATTCCCATTCGAAGACATCTTAATTGGTGCAAACCAGAGTAATTTCTTTATCCCTGCTAACGTTGCAGCGGTAGAATTGTCTCCTGGAACTACATACGCTTTCAGAGTACAAGCCGGATGTGGAACACTTGAGAACCCAACTTTAGGCCCATTCTCTGATGAATTCTCTTTCTTATACTTAGGTGCTTTAGGTATCAGTGAAAACACAACTGAAACTGCAAACGATGTAGTAAACCTTAAGCCTGGTTCAAGAGAAGTATTGAGCGCCGAGTATACACCGAGAACTATCGAAGCACTTGATCTCACACAAAGAATTTACACTTTGGAAGAGAAGTTCGAGCTCGTTCGTTCAGTTGATGTATACAACAACAGATTTATTGGTTCTTCTTCTGCTGAATACGAGGTTGAGTTGGGATTATATCCTAACCCAACAGAAGGAATGGTTAACGTAAATTACTCTGCTGCTGCAGATGGTATGGTTAATGTTCGAGTATTTGATGTTCTTGGTAAAGTAGTTGCTGATCAGACAGTAGCTGTTAATGCAGGATCAAATTTCATCGACATGGATCTTTCTTCATTGAAAGCCGGAATCTATGTGGTTGAAGTACTTGAAGGTGGCCAGTCTAGTACAGCCAGACTCCTTATGGAATAATCCATTCTTAATCGGATTTTAAAAGGGGGGGCTTCGCCCCCCCTTTTTTATTTTCTGCAATCCAATTTTTGGGTTCGATTTTTTTTGAATTGCCATCAAACCAGCCTATCTTGCGTAGCTCTCACCCTATCATTTTAACCTGATGAAGCTACATTCAATTTTGAGGAGAGTTACAGCTCTTTTCCTCTGCTTGTTCTTTTGTGCAAGCGCTTTTTCTCAAGGAAGTGATCACGTCCAAGGAGATGTGATCGTGATGTTCCAAGGCAAAACTGATCATCACTCACTGGAAAAATTGTTCTATGATGAAAGCGTGGGTAAGTCAAGGCTTGTTCACGAAGCTGTATTGTCTGAACTTTCCAACATCCATCTTTTTTCGTTTGACCCTCAAACGAATGATGAAGCTGAAGTTCTGAGATCCATCAGTGAGCTGAAATTTGTCAGGGCTGCTCAGTACAATCATTATGTTCAAGAGAGAGTTACCCCAAATGACAGCCAATTTGGTTCTCAGTGGCACCATATTGATCCCTCTGATAATGACATTGACAGTGACCTTGCTTGGGACATTACAACGGGAGGTACGACTGCAAATGGTGACGATATTGTTGTTTGCGTAATCGAGCCCGGTGGTGCGAATTATAACCACACAGACCTGGCGGCGAATCATTGGGTTAACGAAGGTGAAATCCCCAATAACGGAGTCGACGATGATGGCAATGGTTACGTTGATGACTACGATGGTTGGGACCCCGGAACTCAATCGGACAATATTTCAACGGGTGGCCATGGAACTGCGGTATCAGGAATGATTGGAGCAGTAGGTAACAATGGCTCAGGAGGTGCAGGTGTAAATTGGAATGTGAAGATTATGCAAGTGGAGGTTGGAAGCCTCACAGAATCCAATGTTATCTCATCATATGCCTACCCTCAAACCATGCGGACTTTATACAACAATTCTGGAGGAACTGAAGGAGCTTTTGTTGTCGCCACTAACGCTTCTTGGGGTATCGACTTTGCCAATCCTGTGAATTACCCCGTTTGGTGCGCCTATTACGATGATCTAGGAGCCGCGGGAATTCTGAATTGTGGAGCAACGGCAAATAACAATGTGAATATTGATCAGGTTGGTGACATGCCCACTGGGTGCGGATCTGACTATATGGTGTCCGTTACTGCGACAAACAGTAGTGATCAAAGAACTTTTTCAGCCTATGGAGCTACTACTATTGATTTAGCTGCTCCCGGAAGTAGTGTATTTCTGCCTTCAGGCTCTTCTTCTTACAGTAACACCAGTGGGACTTCATTTGCAAGTCCTTGTGTAGCAGGGGCAATCGCACTTGTTTATTCTGCCCCTTGCGGAACTTTGGCCTCTTTGGCTTTAACCAGTCCTCAAACAGCTGCAGATATGGTGAGAAGTTATATTTTGGAAGGGGTTGATGCAGTCAGCAGTCTTCAGAACGAAACAGTAACAGGTGGACGCTTGAATGTGCGAAATGCACTCGATTTGGCTCTGGAAGCATGTGGTCCTCCACCAACCTGTGAACCTTTAGGTATTTCCGCTGAAACCAAATGTTCGCAACCACAGAGCGGGTCAGTAATTGAGGCCGAAATTACCGTGGATGCAGTTTTCGAATCAAACCTTTGTAGTGCTGATCAGATTTGCTATCAAATTGCCGATGAACCTATTGCTTGCATTCCTCTTTCAGATGGCAATCTTTCCAATACATCTTCTTACACCATTTCGGGACTGCCTTCCGATACTGAGGTAACAGTTTATTTTTCAGGAGGAGGGGTTAATTCAGAAAGTCTGGTGATAACCACGGAAGATTGTTCATCGCTTGTTCCGGGGTGCACGGATCCTCAGGCGCTTAATTTTAATCCCTCAGCGAACTTTGATGATGGTTCTTGTCAATACCCATGCACGGATGTGACCCTTTCGATTCTAACAGATTGTTGGGGAAACGAGGTGAGTTGGGAATTGGAGGATGAGACAGGCCAAATTATTGCCTCGGTCGCTCAAGGAACCTATGACGATGAGCAGGAATATACTTTTTCCGAATGCTTGGCTCCCGGATGTTACACCTTTACCATTTTCGACTCTTTTGGTGATGGTCTCAATGGTTCGTTCTACAGCTTTTGTGGAGTTGACGGAGACTATGATATGACAGCGGGAGACGGAACGGTACTTTTCGAAATGGGAGATCCTGACTATGGCAGTCAGACAAGTCATACCTTCTGCATAGGTGGTTCAGGAATACCTCCGTGTGAAGATCCCTATCCCGTTGTTCAGAATTTAACGTCAACTGTCCAAGGGAATGGAGTGCTTTTGGAATGGAATCCCATTCTTGGTTCCATTGGCTGTCAAGTGCAGGGAGGACCTCTATCAGGAGGATCAACTTCCTTTACAATTCCTCAGTCGGAGGCCAATAGCTTCTTTGTTTCCAATAATAGTCTCGAACCGGGCATTACCTACCAATGGCGTGTTCGTTGTGCATGTTCACAAAATCCACTGGTAGTTGGCTCTTGGTCAGGATATGATGAGTTTACAATTCCGGGAGCAAAATCCAACCCTAGAAATAATACTGGAATTGGCGAATCCCAAAAGGAAATCACATTAATTCCGAATCCAACGGAATCTCAAACGACTTTCCTCTTCCAGTCGAAGGTGGAAACAGTTGCTGAGCTATTCATCGTTGACATTACCGGTAAGACTGTTTTCAAAGAATTGGTGCCTCTCGTAATCGGTGAGAATCGAGATGAATTAGACGTTTCTGATTTTAAACCGGGATTGTACCTGATCAATCTTCGTATTGATAACGAAGTATTGAGGTCTAAACTTATAATTAACTAATCAACCGATATTTTATCATGAACTCAAGTCTAAGTAATTACTTGAAAGCCCAGTTATTTTTCGCTCTTATAGTTGGGCAGGCTGCAGGATTGTTTGCTCAAACCTCGGATCTGGGTGGCCCGAAAATGTGGCAGCAAAAAGAGGATGTTGAAATTACCAAGATCGTCCTTCCGTCGGTAGACGTCGAAGAGCTAAAGGCCGAAGATGCTATAAATCAAGCCAACAAAGTTGGACCATTTAGATTTGGTCATGAGCACATTATGGATGTCGATGTTTTTGAAACAGCGACTCGAACTACTTTAGAGGATGGAGGGGAAGTTTTCCGCTTAGAGTTTTCTTCTAAGGATGCTATTACCATGAATGTATTCTTTTTAGAATTTGAATTGGAAGATGGTGAGGCGGTTTATATCTATGATAAGAACGGTAGATACTATGACGGCGCCTATACTGCTGAAAATAATCAGCCGGATGGGCTCTTGGGGACCATACCTATCCCAACCAATAAAATAGTTCTTGAGTACTACCGACCGGAGGGGATTGAATCAAATTCAAGACTGAGAATAGGTCACGTTGTGCAAGGATACCGAAATATGGCTAAGTATTTCATTGGTGCTCTTTACACAGCTAAGGGATTAAATGATTCGGGTCCATGTAACTACGATACCGGATGTTCTGAACTTCCTGGTAATCCTTTTGGAACACCTGGTGAATGGAATGATCAAATTGCCTCAATTGCAGTTATGCTTTCAGGAGGGTCAAGAATTTGTTCTGCTGCTTTGGTTAACAATACGGCAAATGACGGAACTCCATATGTGCTTTCGGCGAATCATTGCGGTACTTCCAATGGCGGAGGACGTTCATTTCTGTTTAGTTATGAATCACCCACCAATAGTTGCGCAAGCAACAGCAACAGCACGGATGGTCCCACAACCAATATAATGAACGGAGCCACCCTTCGTGCCAGCAACTCGGGATCTGATGTTGCCCTTTGGGAACTAAACAGTGATATTCCTGCTTCTTACAATGTTTATTATGCGGGTTGGGACAATAGCGGAACACCGCCAACAGAAGTAACGGGAATCCATCATCCTAGGGGTGATGTGAAAAAAATGTGCAGAGAAGAAGACTCTCCTTACTACGATACGGCAGGAGGTGCAGCCGTTTGGTGGATTGACGAGTGGGAGTGGGGAGTTACTGAACCGGGATCCTCAGGTTCACCAATTTTTGATCAGAATAAACGAATTGTAGGTCAACTTTATGGAGGCTTGGCTGCCTGTTCAGGAACCGTAAACAACGGAACATACGATTATTACGGGCGCTTTGATGTTTCGTGGGATAACGGAGGCTCTGCTTCTTCAAGACTCGAGGATTGGTTAGACCCTTTAGGAACCAATCCACAGGCTATTGACGGATACAACCCAAACCAACCTACAAGTTCCCTCGATGCTGCCGTCCAATCAATTTCGGGAGTGTCTGGTTATAACTGCAACGTGACAAGCTTTTCTCCCGAAGTGGTCATTCGCAATGCAGGGTCGACGACATTAACTTCATTAGATATTTCATACTCACTGGATGGAACTAGTTTGGGCTCGATATCTTGGTCGGGAAGTTTGGCTACCAATCAAACAGCTAACGTTAGTCTTCCGACGCTTGAGATCAGCTCATCAGGAAATTACAACTATGAAGTGAGCCTTTCTAATCCAAATGGGGGTTCTGATGAGAATGTTTCTAACAACTCGGGATCTTCAGCATTCGAAGTGGCAGTAGACGCTGCTTCTGCCGAACTCAGTCTGACTTTCGACTGTTGGGCTAATGAGGTTAGTTGGGAGTTGGTTAGTAACGCTTCAGGTAATATTGTGGCATCAGGAGATGGATACAGCGGTACTTTGGATGGAGTGACCATTACTGAGACTTTTTGCCTGGCAGCTGGATGTTACACGTTCAACATCTTTGATTCTTTTGGTGATGGAATGAATGGATCTCAATACAGCTTCTGTGGAATTGATGGAGATTATTCCATAACGGATAATTCAACAGGACAGGTTTTGGTAGACATGACTGCCCCAAATGCTGATTACGGTGATGGGACCTCCCATACGTTCTGTATTGATACGGATGAAGTTCCATGTCAATTGCCCTATCCTGAAGTACAAAACCTAAGTACTTCTGTTCAGGGTAATGGAATCCTACTCCAATGGGATCCAATTTTAGGTTCACAGGGATGTCAGATTGAAGGAGGTTTGGCTTCTTCTTCTGCCTTGGTTTCGTTCCAGACTATTCAACCCAACCCTAGCGAATTTTTCGTTTCAGAAAGTCAGTTAAACAATAATACAACCTATCGATGGAGAGTCCGGTGTGGTTGCACCAACTCAATAATCGGTCCCTGGTCGGGTTTTGACTTTTTCACGTGGAATTCGTCAAAAGCTAATATTTCTGGGAGTGACGAGGTTGTTGTTTTTCCAAATCCTGCCGAAGACGAAGTGAATTTTCAGCTTGGTTCAGAGCTCAATGGGTTCTTTGTCCTTAGAATTTACGATTTGCAAGGAAGGATCGTTGATGAAAGTTCCGTTTTCATTGAATCGGGTCAAGTAGTTAAAATGAATGTAAAAGAATTGGATCCGGGAGTTTATATCCTGAATGCATCTGATGGAAGTACCGCGATTACGGGACGCTTCATTAAGAAAATGTAAAACGCTCTATTTTGAGCCTTGGTTCCGGAAACATTCGGGAATCAGAAACTTTGAAAAGCCGTTCATCATTGAATGGCTTTTCTAATTTGATTTAGAGCGTTTTTTGCCTTATTATGTGATACTCAAACAGATGATGAACAAACACTCAATTTCTTTACTACTGGCTTTTGCCCTGTTCTGCGCGATGGGTTACAGTCAGTCGGTCACTTTTCTCGATGTGGCGAGTGAAAGGGGATTGAATTACAAAGGCAAGACTTTTGGTGCTTCGTGGGGAGACTTCACCGGTGATGGATTACCGGAGTTGTATGTGTCGGGCCACGCGAATTCCGGTGACCTGTACTACGATAATGACGAACCCACTCTTTATTTAAACAATGCAGGAGTTTTTGAACCTTTTGTTATTGTGACCCATGACCAGCTAAATTCTATAAATGGGAAGGATTGGCATGGGATGATATTCTTTGATTTTGATCGAGACCAAGATTTCGATCTTATCGGGATGCAAGGAGGAGGATCTCCCAATAAACTATATATAAATAACGGAGAGGTAGAATTTACGGACCAAGCCGATAGTTATGGGCTGTCATTTTTAGATGATGCAGGACGTACCCCCGGACTGGTGGATATTAATAATGACGGATTCACTGATTTAATACTGAATAACCTTGGAACATCAGGAGATCCTGAAGTTCCGCGATTGATGATCAACGATTCAGGTAATTCATTTGAAGAAGCGAGTATCGATTTTGGATTTGATTGGAATACCTCGGTCTTCTCCACAACAGCAGACCTTACCGGGAGTGGCAGTCTTGATTTAATCTGTCTTAAGAGCAGACCTGTTATTTATCAAACGGACCAAGGTGTTTTGGTTAATCCACAGGCAGTAGGTTCTTCCAGTGGATTTGATTTTTTAATTGAAGATCTGAATGGTGACTTATTGCCCGATATTTTCAGTGTGAGAGCCGATAAAACGAATTCTGTGGTAGAATTAATAAGCTCTGAATTGATCCGGACATATGTCAAGTTATCTTCAAGTGATGATCCAATCCAATTTGAGTTCACAACTTCTGCTGATTCCGTAACTGTTTCCATTCAACCCAGAAAGGCAAATCAACCTTATACCTTTGTTTTAGGCGATAATGTTTTACCCGATATTCTAGGTCAGGCAACGGAAATTACCGTTGACGAAAATCAGGTAATCTTATCAGAGGAGATAGATATACCCGGGTCGGTTCCCCAATCCAGGGTTTATTTGGACTATAATTCTGAAACAGAGGTTTGGCGAGTGAGATTGAAGGGAAGCACGAGTTCATCGAGCCCTTTGGGTGTTGATATAGTCGCCCAGGACCTGGTCTTATTCAATGGGTTTGAACCATTGGAAAATTTAGGTGCTGAGCTTCTTTTAAATCAAGGGAATTATCAATTTGAGAAGCAGGTATTGTCTGTGTTTGACGATGTCGACAATTTTCAATCTGTTGTCGCGGCTGATTTTGATAATGACATGGATATGGATTTATATGTGTCCAAAACCAATTATGCAAAAAACAAGTCTAATGTTCTTTGGGAAAACGTCGACAATCTGAGCTGGATTAGACACGAAGATGCTTGGGGTGCTTTAGGAAACGGACCTGGTATCGGTGAAAGCGTCACTTCCGTTGACTATAATAATGATGGATTTATCGATCTTTTCGTGTGTAATGGATATTCGGTTTTTTGGCTGGATAGTGCACGAACGAATCTTTATGAAAATCAGGGAAACGGCAACAATTGGATAAAGGTTGAGCTTGAGGGAGTGCGCAGCGATCCGATTGGTCTGCATTCAAAGGTTATCCTGCATGCAGGAGGAGTTTCTCAAATCAGGTATCAGAATGGAGGGACACACCGATTCAGTCAGAATGATCATCGATTGCATTTTGGCCTCGCTCAGAATGAAGAAATTGATAGCCTCGAGATTTTTTGGCCGTCAGGAATCCACCAGTTGATTTACGATCTGGACATTAATCAAATTGTAACGATCAGTGAGGAGGTACCATGCGAGAACCCTTATCCTTCGGTCACAAATTTAGAATCAGAGATTTCATCTGATGGGGTCACATTGAGATGGAGCCCCATTCCTGGATCACAGGGATGCCGCATCAAAGGAGGCCCAAGTCAATCCATTGATACACAGGTTTTCCAAGTGCTGGGGTTGAACATTTCGGAGTATTTCGTTCCTTCAAACCTCCTTCAAAGTGGAGTAGAATATCGATGGAAGGTGAGATGTGGTTGTTCGTTTGAAATCGGTTCTCCATTTAGCGACTATTCGTTTTTCACATGGAATGCTCCAACCTCTTTCGTGAATGAACAATCAATTAAATCAGGAGTATACCCAAATCCTGTTTCAGGTGACCATATTCGACTGAAATGGCAATATGAACGAGGGGAATATTTAGCTGTTTTCTATGATGTTGGGGGAAGAGCAATGAAGGAGGAAGTTATTTCGGTTGAGGCATTTCAGGAATTAATCCTCGATGTGAAATCTCTGGACACGGGAGTCTATCTATTGGAAATATCAAATGCAACTACCCGTTATTCCGAAAGGATAGTAATACTATAGAGAACAGAAAAGGTGGCATTTCAGCCACCTTCTCAATTTTTGTCAAAGCTTATTGATACCTCTTACACAAGTTCAATGACCATGGCAGAAGCTCCCCCACCTCCATTACAAATACCTGCACATCCTCGTTTACCTCCGTTTTGACGAAGTACGTTGAGAAGAGTTACGATGATTCTTGCTCCGCTGCATCCCAGAGGGTGACCAAGAGCAACCGCACCGCCGTGTACATCGACCTTCGATGGATCTAATCCCAAATCTTTGATGTTGGCGAGGCCAACGACTGAGAATGCCTCGTTTAGTTCCCAAAAATCAATATCAGATTTATCGAGGTTAGCTTTCTTTAATGCTTTTGGAATAGCTTTAGATGGTGCCGTAGTAAACCACTCCGGTGCCTGAGCTGCATCGGCATAACTCACAATTTTGGCCAATGGTTTTATACCCATTGATTCTGCTTTTTCCTTGCTCATTAAGACTACTGCAGCGGCTCCGTCATTCAGGGTAGATGCATTTGCTGCAGTCACGGTTCCATCTTTACTGAATACAGGTCTCAATTGTGGAATTTTTTCCATTCTCACATTTTTGTACTCTTCGTCTTCTTCAACAATAATAGGATCTCCCTTCCGCTGAGGAACTGCAACGGGGATTACCTCTTCGGCGAATTTTCCATCTGCCCAAGCTTTGGCTGAACGCTCATATGAGCTGATGGCAAACTCGTCTTGCTGCTCTCTTGAAATTCCGTATTCCTTAGCACAAAGATCTCCGCACGTACCCATGTGCTGCTGGTTATACACATCGGTAAGGCCATCGAATACCATTCCATCAAGCATGGTCATATGACCCAATTTGGTTCCTTTTCTTGACCCGGGTAAATAATGAGGGACACTGCTCATGTTTTCCATCCCACCTGCCACAATCACATCAGCGTCTCCTAACATAATTGACTGAGCACCTTGAGATATGGCTTTCATACCAGAAGCACAAACCTTATTAACTGTGGTACAAGGAACATGGTCATCAAGACCGGCAAATTTGGCCGCTTGTCGAGCAGGAGCTTGTCCCAATCCTGCTTGGAGTACACACCCCATCAGAACTTCATCAACAGCTGAAGGATTAATATCAACTTTCTCTAAAGCAGCTTTTATGGCCGCTGCTCCTAATTTCGGGGCGCTTATACTTGATAAGCTTCCATTGAAACTACCGATTGGAGTGCGCACGGCAGACACGATATAAACTTCTTTCATGGTAAAATTTTCGTAGGATTTTGAGGCTGCAAAGATACAGATTTAACCTCTAAGCGATGTAATCGTGAAGACTACTTAAGGGCTAACCGGAAAGAAAGCTTGACTTCCGCCCATATCAACTTCTTCACCGTTAAAAGTGAAGTTTTTCTCCAAGTTATTGTAACCACAATCTCCGTCGTACTCGCCTAAAAGCGAAATGTTTTCAACGTTCCCAACATAACCTGTTGTAGGGTCAACGATGAGATATCCATAAATCGTGAAGTAAGGAGATTGACTGTTTACAAACGGAAATACATCGTTAATGAAAAATTTCCCTCTCCCCGAAGGATAATTCCCTTCAAGAAACAAGGTGTCAGCAACAAAAGGTTCACTGAATGGAACAAAACGAACTATATAGATTTGGTCAATTGCTTCGGGTGTGAATCCGTCCTCACCTTCCACCAGTTCGAAATATAGCGCGTTTATTGCTTGAATGTCCGGTTCATCACATTCTTTGCTGCACGAAACAGTTAGGCCAATTACGAACAAAAAGAACAGTAAGGAAAAGCTATTTTTCATCCGGCGCAAAAGTAAACAATTCGGTCAAAGCGATTGGGCATTTCGTATTTTTGGCATCTATGCCAAGAATCCTTCGAGTAAACGTATTTCTTTTCATTTTCTTGCTTACGGGATGCTCGACTACCTATCACTACGCAGAATTTATTAAACCTTCCAACCAATACATTCCTTCATCAATCTATGTAGTGGGCGTTTTCGATCGATCAGGTGCGATGGAAAAGACCTGTGCGGTATTCACCGATGGAATACCCTATGAACAAATAGAAGGAGTACCTGGAAAAACTGCCGAGCTCACCATCGAAAACCTTAAGAAGCTTACTGAGGATATGGGTAGATTTAAAATGGTAGTGATTGATACTACGGTAGTCTTCCGTAATCAGGATGAGTTTGAAACAATCTCCCTCACTGCTAATGAAATAACTGATGTTGCAAGGAGATACGGATTGGACGCTGTTTTGACCTTGGACGGATCGGAAATGCGCATTCGTACCTCAGGCAATATAAATGTTGTAACGGTGAATGATGAGTCGGGAATGCCAGTGCAGGTACCTGAATTTTCAAAGGAAAGTCAGGTTGATTTAACCTTGAAATGGAGATTTTTTGATGGGGAATCAGGACAAAAAATCGACGAATACCAGGAGACTTACGAGCGATTCTTCGGAAGAGTTGCTTATTCAGAAGAGGATATAAAGGCATTCAAAAAAGAGGATATTAACCTTTTGGATATAGCATCTCAGGCTGCTTATGACTATTTCGAGCGTATTTCTCCACATTGGGAAGAAGATTATCGTATTTATTATGCCGGCGGATCAACTGAATTGATCAATATTTCTCAAGAATTGATGGCGACAGGAAATTGGGAAAAAGCAGCAACGCGTTGGAAGAAGCTCACTACTTCCGAAGATTTAAAGGTGCAGCATAAAGCCTGTTTTAACATGGCACTTGCCTCTGAATTAATCGGCCAACCATCAATCGCGGAGGAATGGATCACTAAAGCGATGACCTTAAATCCAAATAGTCGGACTAGAAACTACGCAGAAACCATCGAAAAACAGCAATTGGTATATCGGGTGGTCAATTCTCAGCTGGGGCTAGATTAACAAGTGTTAGAAGTCCCGAGTAAATTATTGGGATATAAGTTTCTGTAAATCAATTTTATATATTTCAATTGCATTTTTTTTTGAGATGATTGTAGCGAATCGAATCATCTTGTCGTCTAATTTGATGAAGTCCCGAAAGCCTAATGGAATTAAGCCTGATAAAGCGGCAGCTAAAGTCGGATAGAAGAATTCAAGAGGAAGTCTACAGAACTTGTTCGCGAAGAGTTTATGCCTCGTGTTTGAGAATATTAAACGACCCGCACGAAGCAGAAGATTTTACTCAAGAAGCATTTATCCAAGCATTCGACAGGATTGATTCTTTCAGAGGAGATTCTCAGCTAGCGAGCTGGATTTGCCGAATAGCGATAAACAAGTGTCTCGATCATCTCAAGAAGAGAAGGTTGGAACTCGACCACGATACAGACTGGGAACGATTAGATGGAGTAGGAGAAAATCCAAACGAGGATGGCGATTACGACGTGCAAAGGATTAAAAGAGCGATGCAAGACTTGCCGGAGGGTTGTCGAGTGGTGTTTTCATTGCATTTGTTTGAGGAGATGGATCATAAAACCATCGCATCAAAACTGGGAATAAAAGAGGCTTCATCTCGTGCGCAATATGCAAGAGCAAAGAATAAAATTATTGAATTAGTAAACGAACATTATGTCTGATCTCGAAAAATTCATAAGTGACAATCGGGATGATTTTGCAGAGGAGTCATTACCCGAAGGACATGAGCAAAGGTTCTTGCTTCGATTGGAGAAGAACCAAATAGACAAGAAGGGAAGAGTACAATTCTGGCGTGTTGCGGCTGCTATTATAGTCCTGCTCGTGGCGGGAGGGAGTTTGCTTCTGCCGAGACTGAACAGTCCCGCTGATGTCCAATATGGTTCTATGGCATTGAGCGAAGTGTCAGAAGAGATGGCCGATATTGAACTGTACTACTCTTCTGAATTAGATCGACAATACGAATCATTACTTGCACTTTCAGAAACGGATGCGGGTGTAAAGCAATTATTTAATGAACTCGATACCCTCAACGTGCAATATGTTGACTTGGAAAAGCAACTATACAAAAGCGGGAAAAACGATCGCGTGGTATTGGCCATGATCGAAAACTTTCGATTGCGACTTGAAATTGTCGAAAAACTTGAACGAATTAAACAACAAACACAAGCAAATTAATCATCATGAAAAATTTATTTACACTGATATTGGCGACTTTGATTTGGGCTACAGCAGGCGCCCAAATTGATGAACGAATTGAGAAGTCATGGGATTCTTCAGAAGCACAAGTTCTGAGCATTAAGAACTCCTTCGGAGATATCACCATTAGAAATCATCAAAATCCTAAGATTGAGGTGATAATTGAAATAAACGTGGTACCTGCCAAGTCAAAAGACATGGACAAGGTGAAGGACAAGGTGAAAATTGATGTACGAGAATTGGGGAATAGAGTTGAATTAGCAACCATCAATAATCTGGATGGTATCAATACCACTCAGCTCGATATTGACTATGAGGTGAGAATTCCCGACAATACCTCATTGGAAATTAAGAATCAATTTGGCGATGTATGGATTGAGAATACCATGGGGAACCTCTATGCCCGTGTTCAACATGGGGATTTATTTGTTGGAAAAGTTGGTGGAAAGGAAAATAGCGTAAAAGTGCAATTCGGTGAATTGCGATTGGAATACATATCTGACGCCGATCTTGAGGTTCATCATGGAGATTTTCAGGCTGATATCTTGGAAGATGTAGAGTTGGAAATGCAATTTTCTGACGGAAAAGTTGGGAAAACGGCCGGAAGGGTGGAGTTTGACATTCAGCATTCGGATCTGAAGATTGAAGAAGTACTTTCTGAAACAACCCATTTGGATATTAACGGACAATTCTCTGATATCGAACTCGAAAGAGGCCCTTGGCAGGAGTATCACATGGAATTGGAAGGTGGATTTACAGATTTTTCGATGTCTTCAGAGATGAAGTCAATGATCTACAGTAAGGATAAGGGAATGAACTCGGTTGAATATGAACTTAACCGTGATGTTCGGGACAAAAGAATCATAATCGACGCCAACCACAGCGACGTAGATTTCGAATAAAACGGAAGGAAATAGTCCAAAAAAGAACTGCGCTTGTGAGAACAAGCGCAGATCACTAATCACCCGACTGTATAGTAAGAATAGATAAAGTTTGCAGGCCTAAGAGACTACTGCTCATCATTATCACTCGAATACGGTATCAAAGATAAAGTATTTTCTAATTGGAATATAATTAATATTTTTATGATACCTATAAGAAATTCTTATGAATTACACTTTTCACCAACTGAAGGTTTTCTTGAAAGTGGTGGAGCTGGGGAGCGTAACCAAAGCCGCAGAAGAACTTAACCTTACACAACCTGCCATTTCATCTCAACTTAAGTTGCTTCAAAGTCATGTGGGTATACCATTGACTGAAGTAATTGGAAGAAGAATTCACATCACAGAGCCTGGAAAAGAAATGGCCGAGATGGCCAAAGAGGTTATCCACATGGCCGAGGAAATGGAGGAAGTAATGATGCACCGATTGGGAAAGGTGAGTGGTAGGTTGCGATTGGCGGTTGTATCTACGGGTAAGTATTTCGTTCCCCCGATTCTGGCTGAATTCTACAAGGCATTCCCAGAAGTAACCATTACCCTGGATGTGTCTAATAGGAGTGAAAGTGAAAATTCCTTATTGAATTATGAATCTGATTTCATCATAGCTACTTCTGATCAGAGTTTGGAAGGTTATGAGCGTATCGATTTCCTACCAAATCCTTTGGTTATGGCAGCTCCAAAGGATCCTGTAGGATTCTCCATCCCAAAAGGATAATACTTATGCGAAGATAATAATTCTGCTACA
>CAZWQX010000019.1:0-38285 GCA_964635965.1 uncultured Cryomorphaceae bacterium | reverse complement strand
TACACTCTTTCCCGTCACATCATCCGTATCTGCACATTCTTCATTGGGATTGGTCCATTCAAGTTCCACAAATAGTTCTCTACAATCTGAATCGCCGGCTAGCACAGGCGCACAGGGGGGATTTCGATCAAAAGGTACAGAACAAACTTGCTGGGAAAAATTGATGAGTGTATCGCTCTCCTCAACGGCAAAGTAAGATCCTCTGCTAATAATATAGTAGCAGTATTCTTCATTGTTTAATAAACCATCGTCGATAAATCCCACCGTATCAATGACGGCAATCAATTGAAATTCGGTCTCATTAAATGCTCTGCGGTGGATTTCGTATTCAAAGTTTATCCAAGGAACCTCTTCGCGCCAGTTTAACTCTACCCGATTATCGTTGGGCTCTAACTCCAAAAATAAACTTGAGGCAAGGTTAGAACGAGCGGCAAAATCTCCATTACTAAACAATTCAACTCTGTAGGTATGGGCGGTATCTTGGGTATTTAAGGATGAGGAGATGAAGCTAGTAGGTAAATCTTCAAGGTCGACCTCAGTAGCTGACTCAAACACTTGTTCCGTAGCTTCTCCATACCCAGGTGATCTCAAAAGTCGATATTGATAAGGACCGGGAAAAACCTCTTCATCGAGTTCAATCGGACTTCTCCATTGAACGGTATCAACACCATTCACAGCGGTTACACCGATGCTATTCTTTTTGATAATAGGAATTTCGAATCTGATTTCTGCGCAAGCTTCATTACTGGCATAACTTTCTGCTCCATCTTTAAAGCAAGCAACAACCATGTAACAATTCTGCCTCCCAAAAATTACCTCATCATCATCAAAATAAGAGGTGCTATTCAAACCGAGGGTTGTATCGATCAACGTGTAACCCGTGTATTCAGGAACCCCTGTTTCGCAAAAACTCGGTTCGAACCCAAAGGGATTTATTCTTCTGTAAATCTTGTAGCCGATTGCTTCAGAACAAGGTGATGGATCCCAATCGATCTGAATAGAACTTCCAACTGCTTCGGCTACCAAATTCTCAGGTGCGGGTGCTATGACCGTAATGTTCATTGTTGTGACATCAACCAAAGGAACTCCCGGCCCATTATCCGTTACCTGAAATGTTACCTGGTAAGGCTGCAATCTCACATCACTGCATAAAGTTGGCCATATAAATTCCGCTTCAACAGGAGGTAGTTGACCAAGTTGATTGATCAATGCAGGATTCTCATCCAACTCGAATGGAATTCCAAATCCATCAATTGTTAAATTGGACCCTTCAGGATCTGTAGCGAGGATATCAACAAAAAGAGTCTGACCAGCTTCCACACACGTGTCGGGAATATCTACAATATTAGGCGGAAGATTGTCGCAATCATCCACCAATATCTGCATATCTCGCATTACGGTTCCTACCAAAAGTCCATCTCTCCACTCCTCTACGATAAAAGCAATATTGTACTCTCCGTTTCTCTGGGATGAGTCCCAAATAATGGTCCCGGTAATTGGATCTATATCAATTTCATTCGTTGGATCAGGAGTTGCTCCTCCAATCGCTTCAATTTGATCAGGAAATTCATAAAACCCCAATTCGAAAGGAACACAACCAGCACCCATACTTGGCACAAGCTTATATGAAAGACTGTCACCATCTTCATCAACCGCCCCCGGATTGTGTACCCAAGGTTGAAATTTACAGGCATCCTGAAGAGGAATATTTGTAAATCTAACGGAATTATTGGGCTCAAAAGCAGCAGAAATTCTAATCGTTGTCTGAATGGCAAAAACAACAAAAAGGGAGTTCCCTCCATCGATATTGAGAATTCCACCATTTCGGTTTGGGTCTGTTATACAAACCTGATACTCCCCCGGACCAGGAAAGGTGTGGCGTTTTATGTAAATATTCTCTTGGGAATCTCGTTCCGGAAAAAAAGTGATCTGAACACGTTCAAGACTATCCGCAGGACTTCCATCACCCCAACTAATTGGAAGCCATGGCCTGTCAGCAGGTGCGCTCTCCTTAGTATAAGTGTATACAACAAACTCGTAAGTGTTACCTGAAATATGCCTGTATGTGATTTCTCCTGCCCTATTGTGTGTTCCAAAAGAAACGAGTGGCATGAGAAACAAAAAGAGAAAGAAAACTGATTTGTCGGATAATAGTTGTTTCACCGGTTTAAAATTAACAAAAGAAGAACGGTTAAAGTCCATATTCCGGTGTATTCCCTGTAATCGTAGACAATGGTTCGTCATTAAAGGATCAACAAGAAAAAGTTAGTTTTGTGTTCCCAAAAATGACAGTTATGTCCATAAAACTGAAATTGGTCGCAAGCGCCTCGGTCAAAGAACCCGTCGTCTTTTCGGGAAATAAAGTCCCATTGCCCCTTGCTCAGAATATTACAGTCGAAACGGAGAAAGCCCTAAAGGCCAAATTTCAAGAAGGACAGAAATTCCGAGTCATACATGGTGAAGACCTCATAATCTATCAGGGATCTCCTCTCGATAAAACTAAAAATCCCAACGAACAATACCGACAATTGGGTGCTCAAGCAAGAGACGAGCTTTTTCGAAATAGAATAAACGAGGTTCAAGTATTTGGCGACGGTGCACTGGATATCTCTTTTGGAATTGCTTCGAGTGATTATCGGTTTGAGCTCTACAAAAAGCAACCCGAATCATTTTTCGTCAAAAGAATTTCAATCGATAAATCTGCGGTAAGCAAGGAGGAGATCGCAGAGCTAGAAGGGCTTGTGGAGGCAATCAGCTTTGCACGGGATTTGGTAAATGAGCCTCATAATACCTTAACCGCTAAGGAGATGGCCCGCAGGTTTGCGAATGCGGGTAAACATGCCAATTACGATGTAGAAATTCTGGGTAAATCCAGGATCAAATCGCTCAAAATGGGTGGGCTTTTGAGCGTAAACCAGGGCAGCACCCAAGAGCCTTCATTCAGTATCATTGAATACGCACCCGAAAATGCAAAGAGTGAACAACCGATTATTCTGGTAGGTAAGGGAATTGTATATGACACCGGTGGATTAAGTCTTAAGCCTACACCCAATTCCATGGACATTATGAAATGCGACATGGGTGGTGCCGCCGCGGTAGCAGGTGCAATTCATGCAGCAGCGCTTAACAAACTCCCTTTGAGGATCATCGGACTGGTTCCCGCAACAGACAATCAACCGGGCCCGGATGCTTATGGTCCGGGAGACGTTATTACGATGTACGATGGAACAAGAGTTGAAGTGATGAACACCGACGCAGAAGGAAGGCTTGTTTTGGCGGATGCTCTGTCGTATGCAAAACAGTTTAGTCCTGAACTCGTCATTGACTTGGCCACATTGACAGGATCATCCATGAGGGCGATAGGAAATTATGCTGCGGCTTTAATGGGAACTGCGAAAGACAAAGAGATAAAACAACTTATACAAGCGGGCTTCGACTCTCACGAACGCCTGGTTGAATTTCCGCTGTGGGAAGACTATTCATCGGATCTACACAGCGACATTGCCGATACAAAAAACCTCGGTCCAACTCCTATGGCGGATGTGATCATTGCGGGAAAATTCTTGCAACGTTTCACAGATTTCCCTTGGATGCACATTGATATTGCGGGGCCGGCATTCCTTCCTTCAAAGAGAGGTTACCTACCAAAAGGAGGAACGGGTTTTGGGGTGCATTTGCTCTATACATTCTTGAAACAACGCGCCCATGCAAAGTGAAAAGCTAAAAGTTGGTATTACGTTGGGTGATATGAACGGGGTAGGCCCCGAAATTATCTTAAAAACCCTGTCAGACAATCGAATGCTACAGGATTTGACTGTCGTGGTTTACGGTTCAAATCGCGTTTTCAATTTCTACCGGAAATCAATGAACATTGAAAGCTTCACCTTTCATGGTATCAAGGACGCGTCTGAAGCGCTTCCCAAAAAAGCAAATCTGGTGTCATTGACCAAGCGAGATCTTCCGGTTAAGCCAGGAGAGGTGACGGAAATTGCGGGAGAGCTGGCGTTTTTATCACTTGAAAAGGCGGTAGCTGATCTTGCATCAAACAAAATTGATGTGCTTGTTACATCGCCCATAAACAAGAAGAATATTCAAAGAAAAGGGTTCGATTTTCCGGGCCATACCGAATATCTCGCCAAATACAGCAATGTCGAACGCGCGCTGATGCTGATGTGTTCAGACCGAATCAGAGTCGGACTTGTGACGGGTCATCTTCCGATAAATGAGGTGTCCAAAGAACTCAATCAAGAAAAGATCATTCAACAACTCGAAGCAATGGACCGAGCACTGAAGTCTGACTTTTCAATCCGGAAACCAAAAATTGCCGTATTAGGTCTTAATCCTCACGCAGGAGATGAAGGACTACTTGGGGAAGAAGAAAAGTCAGTGATAATTCCCGCAATAAATGAGGCAAAGGAGAAAGGAATATTTGCAATCGGACCATTTCCTGCCGATGGGTTTTTTGCCGGGAATGGATGGAAAGACTACGATGCCATTCTGGCCATGTATCACGATCAAGGATTAATACCCTTCAAGTCAATGGCAGGAGAAGATGGAGTAAACTTCACCGCCGGACTACCAATTGTTCGTACTTCACCCGCTCATGGAACTGCATACGATATTGCAGGGAAGTGTTTAGCTAACGCACAGAGCTTCAGACAGGCAATCTATTATGCCTGTGATATCTATAAGCGGAGAGCTGAAAATCGTCAGCTGGCCTCAAACCCATTACAAGTAAGCAAAAAAGATTAACTCGGTCCGTTTTAAGTTTTCAAAATAATATCTACCTTTGCCGCCCCTCAATGGGAAAGGTCATGAAGGAGTATGTAATACCCGTATACGGAATTAAAACGGGGATTCACGAATACGAATTCGATTTGGACCGATCGTTCTTTGAATCCTTTGATAGCCAAGAGCTTGATAATCCTAGTATCAAAGTTGGATTAACACTGGAGAAAATGTCCGCAATGTTGATCCTCAGTTTTGAAGGATCTGGCAATTGTAAGGTCCCTTGCGACCGATGTGGTGCTGAAATGACATTACCCATTAATTGTAAGGACCGAGTGATTGTGAAATACGGTGAAGTGAAGCCCGAAGACACAGATGAAATCATTGTTTTACTCCCAAGTGAACATGAACTAGATGTTTCTGAAAGGATTTACGAAATGATCATGCTCAACTTACCTGCTAGAATGGTTCATGAATCAGAAGATGGATGTGACCAGGAAGCGTTAAAGAAGTTAAGCTCATTCAAAGGAGATGAAGATGATCCTATTGACCCTAGATGGGAAGCATTGAAAAAATTGAAGTAATAAAGAAATAGAAACATGGCACATCCTAAACGCAAAATATCCAAAACGAGGAGAGATAAGCGAAGAACGCATGTGAAAACGTCTGCTCCGACTTTAGCGGTAGATAAAACAACTGGAGAAGCGCATGTATACCACCGAGCCCATTGGTATGAGGGAAAACTATACTATAAGGGAAAGGTGATTATGGAAAAGACTGAAGATTAACAATCTTTGAAAACGCAATAAGAATCAGCTCGAATGGGCTGATTTTTTTGTTTAAAAGCTCCTTACAATTGGCTCTGAAAAGGGTTCAAATAGTTTTCTACCTTTGGCACCTATCAAAAACCAACATCGGTAGCAATGAGTAAGATTAGCGCCGCTATAACGGCAGTGGCAGGATACGTTCCCGAAGATAGATTGACCAACATCGACCTGGAGAAAATGGTCGATACCAATGACGAATGGATTCGAACGAGAACCGGAATCGAAGAAAGAAGAATTCTAAAGGATCCGAATAAACCTACCAGTTATTTGGGTGCACAAGCAGTAAATTCTCTATTGGAAAAAAGTGGTACAAAACCTGAAGAGGTTGACATGGTGATTTGTGCTACTGCAACTCCTGACCATTTCTTTCCTTCAACGGCAAATATTATTTCGGATAAGTGTGGCTTGGTTAATGCTTGGTCCTACGATCTGATGGCTGCATGCAGTGGATTCTTATACTCCCTGGCAACTGCTTCTCAGTTCATTGAAACGGGCAAGTACAAAAAGATTGTTGTTGTTGGTGCTGATAAAATGAGTTCGATCATCGATTATCAAGATCGAACTACTTGTATCATTTTCGGTGATGGCGCAGGAGCAGCACTTCTCGAGCCAAATACTGAAGGTTTAGGTATAATGGATTCTATCTTGCACAGTGATGGATCGGGTCGTGAATTCCTGCGGATGAAAGCGGGTGGCTCGAGATATCCTGCAAGCATTGAAACCGTTGAGCGGAAGGAGCATGTGGTTTATCAGGAAGGAAAGACTGTTTTCAAATTTGCCGTGAGTAAAATGGCTGATGTAGCCGCGGAAATAATGGAGCGAAATAATCTTTCAGGAGACGATGTTCAGTGGTTAGTTCCTCACCAGGCCAACCTTAGAATTATTGATGCTACCGCAAGGAGAATGGGTGTTGATGAATCCAAGGTGATGATCAATATTCAGAAGTACGGGAATACTACAAATGGAACTATTCCACTCTGTTTGTGGGAATGGGAAAACCAACTAAATAAGGGTGACACCTTAATACTTGCCGCATTTGGAGGAGGGTTTACCTGGGGTTCAATTTACCTGAAATGGGCATATGACCCGAAATAATCAAACATTTTTATCTTTAGCAGACCAACAACTTGACCATGAAACTCAATGAAATTCAAGATTTGATCAAGTTCGTTGCTCGTTCAGGAGTAACGGAAGTCGAGATTGAGCAATCAAACTTTAAAATCACGATCAAGTCTGATCCGAATAAGAAGAGAGGTAAAGCAGGCCAGGCGGCTGAAGCGTTTATGCAACCTCAAATGCCTATGGCAATGCCTCAAATCATAGCTCAACCTCAGGCGGCTGTAGCGCCTCCTGCTCCGGCTCCTGCCGCACCCGCTCCTGAAGCACCCAAAGCAGCAGAAGATAAAAAGGAAGACACCTCAAATTATATAACTGTCAAATCGCCGATGATAGGAACTTTCTACCGATCATCAGGTCCCGACAAAGATCCTTTCGTTTCCGTAGGAGATGAAGTGAAAAAAGGAAAAGTGGTTTGTATCATCGAAGCGATGAAGCTGTTTAATGAGATCGAATCAGAAGTTGAAGGAAAAGTGGTAAAAGTATTGGTGGATGACGCGACTCCCGTTGAATACGACCAGCCACTATTTTTGATAGATCCGTCTTAATCAAGACCTCTCCGTTATGTTCAAGAAGATTTTGATTGCCAATCGGGGTGAAATTGCCCTGAGGGTTATTCGAACTTGTAAGGAAATGGGCATTAAAACGGTGGCCGTTTATAGCCTCGCCGATGCCGATAGCCTCCCTGTTCGATTTGCTGATGAAGCAGTTTGTATAGGACCAGCGCCAAGTTCTGAATCTTATCTAAAGATCCCGAATATCATTGCTGCCGCGGAAATAACTAACGCCGACGCCATACATCCTGGCTATGGCTTTCTTTCCGAAAACGCCAAATTCTCCAGAATTTGTGCGGAAAATGGATTGAAATTTATTGGGGCAACTCCCGAACAGATTGAGGGGATGGGTGACAAAGCAACTGCCAAAGCCACCATGGAAGCAGCAGGAGTTCCCGTTGTCCCTGGTTCTGAGGGTCTTCTAGAGAATCCTGAACACGCGAGAAAAACGGCTCTTGAGATAGGCCTACCCGTTATGATGAAAGCCACGGCTGGTGGAGGTGGAAAGGGAATGCGTGTAGTATGGGATGAAGGTGAAGTGGAAAAATCTTTCTCTGATATTCAACGTGAAGCAAAAGCTGCTTTTGGTAATGACGGTGTCTACATGGAGAAATTCATCGAAGAACCTCGTCATATTGAGATTCAAATTGCGGGTGATCAATTCGGGACTTTCTGTCATATGAGTGAACGCGATTGTTCAATCCAAAGAAGACACCAAAAACTTGTGGAGGAAACACCTTCTCCATTCATGACCAAGGCGCTTCGAAAAAAAATGGGTGAAGCAGCCATAAAGGCTGCCGCTGCCGTTCAATACGAAGGAGTTGGTACTGTAGAATTCTTAGTTGATAAACACAGGAATTTCTACTTTATGGAAATGAATACCAGAATTCAGGTAGAGCATACGATAACTGAAGAGGTAATCAACTTTGACTTGATTAAAGAACAGATCAAGATAGCTGCAGGAGTGCCAATTAGCGGGCAAAATTACGAACCTAAAATGCACGCTTTCCAATGTCGAATTAATGCAGAAGACCCGTATAACGACTTTAGACCACACCCTGGAAAAGTGACTGATTATCATTCACCCGGAGGTCACGGTGTCAGGGTTGACACCCATGTGTACTCAGACTATACGATCCCACCCAACTATGATTCAATGGTGTCAAAGCTCATCGTAGTGGCTCAAACAAGAGAAGAAGCAATCAAGAAGATGCATCGAGCCCTAAGCGAGTATATTATTGAAGGGGTTAAAACCACTATTCCTTTCCATATTCAGCTTTTCGAAGACGAGAAATTTAAGAAAGGAGAGTTTACCACAAAGTTCCTAGAGGATTTCGATTTGAAACCCGTTTAGTATCCGGATTATTCAGGAGAAAAATTCAAGAGGGCTCAGCTAACGCTGAGCTTTCTTATTTTCTGAACCTTTTCTTTTAGCAATTCTGCAGCCGTCGACTCGATATCGGTAGTGCTGAAACCCGCCTCTTCGTAAAGCTCTTGCTGACTTCCGTGCTCAAAGAATCGATCTTCTATTCCAAGTCTTTTCACCTTGGCTTGGTAGCCATGGTCACCCATAAATTCGAGAACTGCACTACCTAATCCACCCATCAAACAGCCATCTTCCACGGTAATGACTTTATCAAATTTGCCAAAAACTTCGTGTAAAAGAAGCTCATCCAAAGGCTTAACGAATCGCATGTCATAAACAGCTACATCCAAACCTTTCTTACTTAGGTTTTCAGCTGCGGCTAATGCAAAATTGCCGGGATGTCCTATACTCAAAATTGCCAAGTCTGAACCATTCTTGATTCTTCGCCCGGTGCCAATTTTAATTTCCTTGAAAGGAGTTTTCCAATCAGTCATAACTCCTTGACCGCGGGGATAACGGATACTAAAGGGACCTTGATCCGGAAGTTGAGCTGTATACATTAGATTGCGAAGTTCGCTCTCATTCATTGGAGCTGTCACAATCATATTGGGAATAGCTCTGAAGTAAGCAAGATCGTAAGTTCCATGGTGGGTTGGACCATCAGCTCCTGCAAATCCTGCTCTATCCAAACAAAAAACCACATTCAGGTTCTGCAACGCCACATCGTGAACAACTTGGTCGTATGCTCTCTGCATAAAGCTCGAATAGATATTGCAGAAAGGAACCATTCCCTGTGTAGCCAATCCCGCGGAAAAGGTAACCGCGTGTTGTTCGGCAATTCCAACGTCAAATGCCCTGTCAGGCATTGCCTCCATCATAATCTTAAGTGAAGATCCTGTAGGCATTGCAGGTGTAATTCCAACAACCTTGTCATTCTTTTCAGCCAATTCTACAATCGAATGACCAAAAACATCTTGGTATTTCGGAGGCTGAGGACTCTTAGGAATCACCTTGATTATTTCGCCCGTTTCTTTATTGAAAAGTCCTGGGGCATGCCAGGTAGTAGGCGATCCTTTTTCTGAGTGCTCGTAACCCTTTCCTTTAACGGTTAGGGCATGTAAAATTTTTGGCCCTGGAATATCTTTTAAATCTTCCATAACTCGAACCAAGTGGTTCACATCGTGGCCATCAACAGGCCCGAAGTAGCGGAAGTTCAACGACTCAAACATATTACTCTGCTTGAGTAATGACGATTTAACAGCATGCTCTACTTTCTGAGCAATCGCCTGGGCATTGGGCCCAAACTTGGAAATCTTTCCTAGAAGCTGCCACACCTCATCCTTCACCTTATTGTAAGTATGAGATGTGGTAATATCAGTCAAATATTCTTTCAGTGCCCCAACATTGGGGTCAATTGACATACAATTATCATTGAGTACCACCAAAAGGTTCGTGTCTTCAACACCGCCGTGGTTTAGCCCTTCAAAAGCAAGACCTGCCGTCATGGCTCCATCACCTATCACGGCTATATGCTGTCTATCAAGCTCTCCTTTCAAACGACTTGCGACAGCCATTCCCAATGCACCTGAAACCGAGGTAGATGAGTGTCCTACTCCAAAGGTATCGTACTCACTCTCAGACCTTTTAGGGAAGCCACTTATTCCCTGATACTTTCTATTTGTGTGGAATACATCGCGACGACCAGTTAAAATTTTATGCCCGTATGCTTGGTGCCCTACATCCCAGACCAATTGGTCGTATGGGGTGTTAAAAACATAGTGTAATGCAACAGTGAGTTCTACAACTCCGAGGCTGGCACCAAAGTGGCCGCCTTTAGTTGAAACCACATCTACTATATAGTCTCTGAGTTGATCACTAAGTTCTCCTAATTCTTGTTCATCGATCTTTTCGCGAAGATCGTGGGGAGTAATTACTTTTTGCAGTAAGTGGCCGGGTTGATACGAGCTCATTTTGACAATGTTAATGTAGCCTTAACAAAAGTAGGAAATAAATGTTGCTGGGCTCGCCTGTTAAAAAATGAAGGTTCCCACTTCGAGGAACCTTCAAAAACAGCGATTTGAGGGAATTTGTTACTCAACTTTTAAAAATTTCACGACTCGAATTTCATTCCCCGAATAGACCTGTAGAAAGTAGATACCCGCGGGCAATTGAGCTACTCCAATAAACGCTAAGGGACTATTCTTTTGATCTACAATTCGCCCTGACGAATCCAATATCCGGTAAAAGTCGAAATCCATGTCGGATTTAATCCGAATAACAGATCGAGCAGGGTTTGGATAAACTAACAAAGGGCTCCGCCATTCATTTCTTTCAAGAATCGATGAGGTGGAAGCATTGGTATAAATACCTGACCCCGAAACTGAGGCATACAAATCAGTCATGGAGCTGCCCGAAAGAGTTAAGACCACATTTTGGATGGCCCCTAATGACGAATTCAACTCATAAGAATTACCATCTTCCTCAAGTGTGTAGAAGGCTCCCGGATTAGTCAATGGGCTAAAAAAAGGATTGTTCTGAACGATTATTTTTCCATCGACCATCGCCAAACCCTCAGGATAATGCAACCCGAAATTTGACGGAAAGCCTTCGATGAATGGCTCCCATGTCTCACCTAAGTCGGCACTCAACTCGAGACTTTTGGTTTGAAATATCGGGTGAACGTACATTCGAACGAATCTGTCTTCCCAACCGTAGACAGGGCTATCGGTGTCCATGGCTCTCAATGTCCAATTTTGGCCATTATCCAGAGAGTATCCAAATCCATTCGTGATATCAGCAAAAAGGATGTTGCCGTGCCGCTCGATTTTTTGGATTACAGCATCCGGTATCAACGGCCCACCAATGACGGTGACCTCTGCTTCATTCCATGATTCTCCATCATTGTCACTTCGATAAAATGTCAGATCAGCACCTAGTCCCACGCCATAAACAAGCGGGTTATAGGACAGAATTGCTCCTGTACCGCTTCCTTGCGGCAATCCGTCAAATAAGGACCAAGAGTTTCCCGAATCATCGGAGGAATAAACTATAAAATCACCCGAAAACCCTGATGTTCCTGAGATAAAAATGGTGTTTCCATCAATAGAAGCCGATGTTGCAAAGAAATTATCAGAAAAAATCCCGTTGATTTCTTCGTAAGAATTTCCATAGTCATTGGAAAAGGAAACTTGGCCATTCTGAACCCCGACGAGAATACCGTTTGAGGCAATCAGGTTAGGGATACTTGCTGAAGGAATGGCGGGCGATGAGAATGTTTCCGTATTGAGATTAAAATAAAGCGGGCCTTGGGATGTCGCTATCCAGATCTTATTGCCATCCCTGAATAAATATCCATTTTCACTTAACCCAAAATATTCGGGACCAAGCAATAGATCCCAAGTTTCTCCCCCATTTTGACTTCTATAGAATCCATCATAAGTGGTTAAATATAAATCTCCATTATAATTGCGAATGCAAGATCCAAAGATGAAATCTCCAACTTGCTGCCATGACTCGCCATCATCTTCTGATTTCTGCAGCGCATCCCCCGCATTGCTTCCTGTAATTGCAAAAATAGTTCCGCCCAATACAGTTATTGCATTGCTATTTTGAGCTATTGGATTTCCAATGCCCAAGTCCGTTTCCGGTGCAGCAGGTAATGCATCCCAAGTTAGCCCATCGTCAGTAGATCGATAGATAGGATATGCGGGCAGGTTCGGCTCATTGGCAGACACGCATACATACCAGTCGTCTTCCACTTTGTCAATACCAAATACGGTTGAACCCAGAACTCCCGCAAGGGGTTCCCAAGAGGCCCCATTATCCGTGCTTTTAAGAATAAAATTGGTACCCCCCATTACCACTAAATCATCCGTGAAATCCAGATCTGAAGGAACAGCCCCAGGAAAACCCATAATCTCGGGAAGGCCTTCATAAACCGGAGTCCAAGTCACTCCATCGTCTGCACTTTGATATACTCTGTCGCCTTCAATGCATCCTAAAACCAAAAAATCGCCGGAACGACCAATTACCCGAGGAGCACTAAAATCACTGAAGAATGATTCAGACACTACTTCGAAAGTTTCTCCTCCGTCTGTGGAACGATAGAGTTTATTGTTAAAAGCAGTCAATACAAGATCTCCTTCAGGGTAAATCCATTGACAGTTTCCGCCTGCGCCAACGGGGCCGGAAGTCTGATAGAATTCTTGAGGATATGAAAAACAGGGAAGTAGTAAGAGAATGAATAAGTAAAGTCGCTTCATCAGTAATTGATTTTAGCCAAAAGTATGGTACTCGGGAGTTGACCGCCATCAGTTAATTACCCCATTTCACTAGGGTATATACCGTATGAAAAAAGCCTCGAGAATCTCGAGGCTTTTTCAATCACGAATTTGAATTATTTATAACTCATATGTCACATCCTTCTTATAAACCATGCGGTATTTCATCTTGGCAAGGATGAGATACATCACAGGAACAATTACCAAAGTAAGGAATGTGGCAAATGACAATCCGAAAATAATTGTCCAAGACATCGGCCCCCAGAAGATCACGTTATCCCCACCCACATAAATTTTGGGATCAAGTTCACTAACCAGACTGAAAAAATCGATGTTCAATCCGATAGCCAAAGGAACCAAACCGAGGATTGTTGTAATTGCCGTAAGAAGTACAGGTCTCAAACGGGTTCTTCCTCCTTCAATCACGGCTAAAACGGTTTCACTAAATGGCAGTGTTTCATCCTCAGGGAGGTTGAGTTCTTTTTTCTTACGTGATCGCAGAAGATTGGTGTAGTCAATCAATACAATGGCATTGTTCACCACAATACCAGCCAGGGAGATGATCCCAATCATGGTCATAATGATGATGAAGTCCATATTGAAAATCACCAAGCCAAGAAATACCCCAATCAAGCTAAACAACACCGCAAAACCGATAATAAAAGGCGTAGAAATCGAATTGAACTGAGCGGTTATAATGATGATTATCATAAACAGAGCCAAAGCCAACGCAGTAGTAAGGAAGTTCATCTCCTTAGCCATTTCTTCTTGCTGGCCCGTGAAAAGAACCTTATTTCCCTTTTCGAACTCATAATCATTGACAAGCTCCTTAATCTCTGCAACTATTTCGTTCGCATTGTAACCGGTTAAAACATTAGATGAAATGGTAACTACCCTGTCGAGATCTCTTCTTTTTACCGCACTGAATGTGCTCGATTTTTGAGCCTCTGCCACCGAAGAGATAGGGACCTGAACGATCTTCCCATTTGTTTGATCTCTAAAGGTAAGACGCATATTCATCAAGGCGTCCTCATTATCTCGGTAGTGCTTCATCAATCTCACATTAATGGGGTAATCATCCTCCCCTTCTTTGTAAGTAGAAACTTCCTTGCCAAACAGAGCGGTGCGCATTGCATCACCTATTTGATAGGTAGAAAGGTTCAATCGCCGCGCCTTTGCTCTATCTATCAAAATTGGCATTTCGGGTTTTCCTGTTTCAATATCCAACTTGAGTTCTTCAATGCCGGCGATACCACTCTCCTCGATGAAATACTTAAACCCTTCGGCATCGGCCATTACCTTGTAGTAGTCTTCACCACGGATTTCCACATTGATTGGTGCTCCTTGCGGCGGACCTGCTTCATTTTTACTTACGGTAATCTGAGTACCCGGAAATCCTTTGAGCTCTTTTCTCAAAAGTTCTAAAACATCACTCGTTTCTAAACTATCTCTATCCTGATATTTCGCGAATTGAACAGTAATTCTTGCCTTATGCGGCGTATTTGCCAAAGAGGGTCCTTGCATAGGATCACTCGTACCCTCTCCTACTTGTCCAATGACTGACTCAACCAAAAATGGTACTCTCTCTCCATCGATTTCTTTGAAGTACTTGTCGTCATTTAATACTTCTATAACCTTCGCCTCGAGCTTTCGAGTAACCTTATCCGTTTCTTCAATATCGGTACCAATGGGCTTCTCAATAAAGATATTGAGGTATTGAGGCTCGTTTATGGGGAAGAATTCAACTTTCGGCATAAAAGCCAAAAGCAAGGCAATAGCAAATACCAACATCCCAGCTGTTCCCCCAAGAAAGACATATGGTCGTTTCTTAGCCAGGGCAAATCTCAAGAAGTTTTTGTAGACACTCTCCAATTTGGGTAACAGTTTATTCTGCAAGTACTTAGTCCCCGGAGTTAAAAAGTACACATTAAGTATTCCTGAAACTCCCAGAAACAGTGAGAGATTCCCTACGATCATTAATCCCTTGGCTTCTGAAAACCACGCAATGGCATCAAAGAAGACCCCAACAGCGATAAAAATGAACGAATTCCTCAACATTTTGCCCTTGTTGATTTCAGGGTTTCCCACCTTCATGTAGAGCGAAGTCAATACAGGGTTGATCACTAAGGCAACAAAAAGCGATGAACTCAAAACGATTATCAGTGTTATCGGCAAGTAGAACATGAACTCACCCATCATTCCAGGCCAAAAAGCCAAGGGAAGAAAGGCTGCCAGTGTAGTAGCAGTAGAGGCCATGATCGGAACTGCCACTTCTCCAACACCGTACTTGGCCGCTTGTATCGGTGGATATCCTTCGTCCATCAAACGATACACGTTCTCAACTACCACAATCCCGTTATCAACTAACATCCCCAAGGCGAGAACCAGGGCAAAAAGTACCATTACGTTGAGTGTAACCCCCAAAGCTCCGAGAATAAGGAAGCTCATCAACATAGAAAGTGGAATGGCAATGCCCACAAAAAGAGCATTTCTCAAACCGAGAAAGAAGAGTAAAACTCCAACAACCAGGAGAATTCCGAAGATGATGCTGTTCAGCAATTCATCAACTTGAGTTCTGGTTTGATCGCTTTGGTCATTTGTAATTGATAGTTGCAAGTCATCAGGAAAAATATTGGCCTGAGCATCCTCAACTATCGCATTGATTTTGTCAGAAGCCTCAATCAAGTTTTCTCCGGCTCGCTTCATGATATCCACCATAACTACCGGCTTTTTGTATTCACGAGCGTAGCTTTCCTTCTCCTTTTCACCAAAGCTTACCTCAGCAATGTCCTTCAGGTAAACCACCTCTTGATTCTCTCTCTTGACTATAACTTCTTCTATCTCCTCAATATTCGTGAATTCACCAATTACCCGAACATTTCTTCTGTACTCATCGACCAAGAGATCCCCACCTGAAATAGTCGTATTCTCACCGGCAATGGCATTTCCAACATCATCGAAATTGATTTCGCGTGCCTGCATGGCGAGTACGTCGATATCAATTTTCACCTCCTTATCCATTACTCCGCGAATCTCAACCTTGGTGATCTCAGGTAAATCCTCAATTTCGTCTTCTAAATACTCCGCATAGTCTTTAAGTTGATCTATTGAATAATCTCCGGACAAATTGATGTTCATTATCGGCATCAACTCCGAGAAATTCATTTCGAAGACATTCGGATCGGCTGGAAGATCTGTAGGGAAATCTCTATCGCTCATTGCGATGTCGATTTTGTCCTTCACCTTCCTCAAGGCATCTTCCGGAGTAACATCAAAGGTGAATTTCACCTGGATGGACGAATATCCTTGTACACTCGTAGAATTTATCTCATCTACGCCCGTAATGGCATTTATCTCTTTTTCAAACGGTCTGGTAATCAGTTTCTCTATGTCAAGTGGAGAGTTTCCGGGGTAAGCAGTACCGACGTAAATTTCAGGGGTTACTACATCGGGAAAATTCTCCTTGGGCATGGATTCATACGCGGCAATTCCACCTAAAAAGATGATAATCGCCAAAACAAAAACCGTGGTTTTATTATCGACAGAAAGCGATGAAAGACCGAATTCCTTTAAACCTTTTTGTTTTTTCTCTATCTCGGTCATAACTAAATTGTTGTTTCTTCTACTCTGTCGCCATCTCTTACACTTCGCGAACCTTTATCGATAAGTGTATCAGTGGCTTTTAAACCTTCCTTTACAACGGTGTTGCCCATGTAAGAAATCCCGACTTGGATAGGACGCTTTTTGGCAATCATTTTGTCGTCTTCTTTATTGACTACAAAAACGTAATCATCGCCTTGGCCATCTTGCATAATCATTGAAGAAGGAACAATTACGGCATCATCCTCAGTAAGATCATTGATCTGCAAGACAACGAGGGAGTTCGGACGTAAAAACTCGTTTGTTCCCTTCATATCCACCCGAATCTCAAAGCTTCTATTTGTAGGCTTCACGTACTTCCCGATTCTCGAAATTGTCGATTTAACAGTGTCTTTCCTGTTAACGATGATATTAACCTGATCACCCTTTGCTATAAATCCAAGATAGCGTTCAGATACATCCGCAGTAATGTATAACTCATCCAGATTGACAAGGCGTACAATTGGGGAAGACATTCCTGCAAGCTCGCCAACTTTGGGATAGATTTTGTCTACCACTCCGGCAAAAGGAGCTCGGACCGTTGCCTTTTTTTGCTGCTCTCTCAAAGTCGCGAGAGAGCTTTCCAGCGACTCCTTTCTATTTTTTGCCTCAAGGTATTGAATCTCACTACCTACATTCTGCTCCCAGAGTCTCTTTTGTTTCTCATAAAGGGTATTGGCCAAATCGAGTTGAGTCTCGAGTTCGTTAATATTCTTTTTAATGATCTCATCATCTTGTTTAGCGATGATCTGACCTTTACTAACTTCTTGGCCTTCGTTTACTCGAATATCCTGAATCACTCCTGCACTTTCAGCATAAACAGTAGCGGCATAGTCAGATTGGATGGTTCCGTATACCTCAAAATAGTGTTTGAATACCTCCTGAGTTGGCTTGTAGGTGGTGACCAAAGTGTACTCAATGTTCGTATCTAACTGATCAATTTTTCCTTCAACAAGTAGTATCTCTTTTTCAATGTCACTCTTTACTTGTTTCAGGGAGTCCAGTTCAATATTAAGCTTGGTCAAATCGTCTTGAGGTCCTGCGCAACTGATGAAAAACAGGATGGCAAATCCCAAAAGGCCTTGTTTCATTGTCGTTTTGTGTTTGGTTGTCATGGCTTAAAGTGTGTTTAATGCTTTGTCGAGGGCTTTCTTCGCATTCAAAAGCTCCAGAGCTGTCTGGATGTACAAGGTTTGCTCTTGTAGTTGCTGGTTTTCGGTGATATTTAACTCGAAGCTATCGGCAACTCCCTCAGAATATTTAATGTTCGTTTTTTCATTGATTCGTTTAGCCAATTCAAAGCTGCGTTTTTGGTTTTCCCAATTTTTCAATGCTGTTTCGAAATTGTTTCTGGCTTGAACGATTTCTAATCTCAAACCATCTTCGGCCTGTTCCAACTGCATTTCGCTTTGTTCATAGGCTATTTGAGACCTCTGTAACTTGCGTTTTCTTTGGAAACCACTGAAGATGGGCACGTTCAAGGTTAATCCCCAAACAGACGTTGGGAAAAAGGTCTCTACTGAAGAGTCGAAAAAATTGAACTCATTGCTTTGCCCCAATTGTTGATAGGAGACAAACGCATTCAAAGATGGGTAAAAGGTAGCCTTATCACCTCTAATCTGAAGATCAGCCAAGGCAACATTGGTCTTAGCTAGTAAATAGTCGGGATGGCTATAGAGGTCAGGCTCTTGCAATAAGTACTCAGGAGAGTTATTCAGGGCGACAAGGGACTCGATATTATCGGTAAGAACTATATCCGTATCAATCGGTAAACCCATAATGAACAAGAGGGCCTGTTTCGAAATATTCAAGATTCTCTCGGTATTGTCTCTGCTGATTACAAACTTGTTTCTGTTCAGCTCTAGTTGATCAACATCCTGTTCCTCAGTTAAGCCATTTTCGTAAAGGGCTTTGGTCTCTCTGAGGGTTTTGTCAATATTCTCAACGTTATCGGTAAGGATATCAAAATTGGCTTGAGCCAAAAGAGTAGTGTAATAGGCGTCTGCCGTAGCCAGCTTTATATCCTGAATCGTCTTACTCTTCTGGACTCTGGAAAACTCGACCACAGTTTTGGCCGCTTGAAGTCCAATAAAGTATGTTCCGTCAAAAACGAGCTGTGTAGCCTGGATAGACCCATTCAAGTTGTAGTTGACCCCGAACTGGGCTTCAATGAATTCCCCGGGATCTTGGCCCAATTGTTCGGATGGAATAAGAGTAGTTGGAATCTGCAGGAAATTCTGAAACTGTGCCTGGGCATTTACTTGTGGTAATCCAATGGCAATTACTTCTTGAACTTCCCTTTGCTTTTGTTCAAGATTGAACTCGGCATCTCGAGTGGCATAACTACTATCGACTGCAATTTGAATTGCCTCGTCCAGTGTAACAGACAATGTTTGGGCAAACATCGTTGTAGAAAGCGTTAAACCAATCAGTGCCGGAATAAAACGGGTCATGGTGTTAGTTTAGTTTATGTTGGTTTTTTTCAATGTATTTTAATCCCTTATCGCTGGCAATGCCACGTACGTGATGGATGAACATTTGCCGATAAACATCGACCAAATTGAAATCGTCCAAAGAGAAAATATTTGGGTCGAATATGACATTTAATCTAGCCACCCATAGTTTGGTCATCAAGGCAACATTCAGGTCGTCTCGATACAATCCCTCTTTGATTCCTCGCTCCATATTTTTCTGCATGACCACGGCTACGAAATCATGCCTTAGCTCGTGCATCGTATTCCAAGCGTCCGGGTAATACTTTTCCAGGTCGTAGAATATGGAAGGATGAATGTTCTTCAAATCCTCCACGATGTTCTTGGAAATTTCAAAGTTCTCTTCGATTGCATTTAATCCTTTCGTCAGAATGTCTTTAACCGTTTCTTCCGTGATTTGACAATCGTGCTCCAGACATCTTTTTACCAGATCGTTCTTATCAGAGACATATTGGTAAAGAGTCTTTTTTGACATGCGCATATGACGAGCAATGTCATCCATTGTTACACTCTTAATACCATAGGTCATAAAAACCTTAATGGCATCGGTGATAATCTGCTGCTCTTTATCTACTTGTGTGCTCATAATTGGGAGGGCAAATCTATAACACTTTTTACACACCGGAAACGTTTTAACTTTTTTTTGTTTCCTCAGGTGTTGCGATAGATTCGGATTTCCATCATATTCAGCAAAAAGTTCGTTTTTTTGCACCCTCAAAACGTAGTAATGGCAAGCATTAAAGAGATATTGGTTAGTCCTCCCATCGGTGAAAAAGTAAGTCTTTCGGGATGGGTACGCACCTTCAGAAGCAATCGGTTTATTGCTCTGAGCGATGGCTCAACAATACAAACCGTGCAGGGTGTGGTTGATTTCGAAGCGATGGATGAATCGATTCTTAATCGCATTAATACGGGAACGGCGTTGACGATGACCGGAAAGCTCGTTGAAAGTCAAGGGCGTGGACAAAGTGTTGAAGTTCAGGTTGAGACAATCGAAATTCACGGTGATGCAGATTCAGAAGAATACCCGCTACAGCCTAAAAAGCACAGCTTGGATTTTCTCCGAGAAAAAGCACATCTGAGAATTCGCACCAATACTTTCGGAGCAGTTTTTCGCATACGCCATGCGCTCAGCTACGCCATTCATCATTATTTCAACGAAAGAGGTTTCTTCAATATACATTCGCCAATCATTACCGGCTCTGATGCAGAAGGTGCAGGAGAGATGTTTCGAGTTACGACTCTTGACCCTAAAAATCCACTTCTTAATGAAGAAGGTGAGGTTGATTACACGGAAGACTTTTTTGGGAAAGAGGCTAACCTAACTGTATCAGGCCAATTGGAAGCGGAACTTGCCGCTTTGGCACTCTCAAAAGTATACACCTTCGGGCCAACCTTTCGCGCGGAGAACTCCAATACTTCCAGACATCTTTCTGAATTCTGGATGATTGAGCCAGAAGTGGCATTTGCGAATCTCACTGATAACATGAACCTGGTCGAAGACTTCTTGAAATTCCTAGTGAGTTATGCCTTGAAACACTGCAAAGATGATTTAGAATTTTTAGCTCAGCGAGAGGCTCAAGAGGAAAAGTCCAAACCTCAAAACGAAAGGCATGCAATGGGGTTAATGGAGCGATTGGCCTTTGTAGCGGAAAATGATTTCGAGCGATTAACGTATACCGAGGCAATTGATATACTCCGCAATTCCAAACCTTTCAAAAAGAGGAAATTTAAGTTCCCGGTTGAATGGGGAAAGGATCTAAAAAGCGAGCACGAGCGATATTTGGTTGAGAAACATTTTGAAAAGCCGGTGATTCTCACTGACTACCCTGCTTCATTCAAGGCTTTTTACATGCGACTAAATGACGACGAGAAAACCGTTGCTGCCATGGATGTCTTATTTCCGGGTGTTGGAGAAATAACAGGTGGGTCTCAACGTGAAGAACGCTTGGATGTGCTTAAGCGCAGATGTGAAGAAATGGAGATTGCTGAAAAAGATGTTTGGTGGTATTTAGAGACTCGAAAATTCGGAACCTGTGAGCATGCCGGATTTGGACTTGGGTTTGAGCGTTTGGTAATGTTCGTGACTGGAATGACCAATATCCGAGATGTTATTCCATTTCCGAGAGCTCCTAAAACTTGTGAATTCTAAGAAAGACGCAATTTGGTCTTGCGATAGGATCTTTCAAACTGTTTTCCGGCAAAAACAATCGCGAAATTAATTCCTGCAGCTACCGCCATCGCACCCGAGATGGATGCATTCCACCAGATGGAGAGAAAATAGCCCATAACCGAAGCTAAAACTCCGAAGAGGACCGTCAGCGCGATCATGCGATACATTCGCTTGCTCAGAAGATAGGCCGTAGCAGGTGGAACAACCAAAAAGGCAACCACTAAAATTGCCCCTACCGCATTAAAACTCAATACAACGGTAAAGGAAATCGCTCCCATCAAAATATAGTGCCATGCATCTGTATTTATGCCCAATCCCTTGGCAAACGACCCATCAAAAGCTGTGATCAAAAAGCCCCTGTACCCTACGATCAACATGGTGGTCACAATCAATAAATTGATCCCTTGGTGCCAGACGGCTACAGGGCCGAGGCCAGTATCAGCGACATACCAAATATCAAATGGTACATAGGCAATATCGCCATACAAGACACATTCCTGATCAAGATCAACATTACCCGAAAAGGCCGAGACCAAAACTACCCCTATCGCGAAAAGCCAAGTGAAGGTGATCCCTATGGAAGCATCGGCATTAATTCGTGCTCTTTTATAGAATACTTCAATCAAGAAAGTAGTGAGCAATCCAACCATAGCCGCACCGAAAAGCATGATGAATGAATTCCGGGTCTGAGCAATCAAATAGGCAATAACAATACCGGGCAAAACCGAATGAGAGATGGCATCTCCAACCATGGCCATTCTCCTCAGAATAAGAAATACACCAAGTAGGCCACAGTTTATAGCAACCAAGGAGCCTTCTACTATGATCCAAAAGTCACTGCTCATTCGGGCTGGCTTTAATTCCCGGAATCTCTGATTGGTGAGGGTCTACGGTAGGGTACTCCAATTCCAATAACAGAGCCCTTTCGAGTTCAGGAGTGATTATGTGCTCTATTGCCTCGGCATCATGATGAACATGATCAGGGGCAATATTCATTCTCTCATTCAAATAAAGTTCCCAAAGCCGATGAAGTCTAACAATTCTCGAGGCTTCTTTTCTGCCTGATTCGGTCAAGGAGTGTTTATTCTCAAATTGTCGGATTAGCCCTTTTCGATTCAACCGCTTAATCATGGAGTCTATTTCGTGCGAGAGAAAGCGTCCCGATGCCAAAATATCCGACAGACTCATGGCGGTGATTCCGGACTTCTCTTCAGCTGAATAGAAAACCTTGAGCAAATTTTCGGTTTTCACTTTGGAGCTATGTTCGATCCGTCTTAAGTACCTTCTTAACAGCCCTTTTTGAGGGGCAAAAATAAAAGCTGAAACGGCCAACAGACTCAAGATAATTACAATCCAAGGTCCGGTTGGCATGCCTAGATTAAGAGAAGAAATGTAAGCCCCTGCTAAGGAGCTTCCAACGCCGATAACCATGGCAATCATAATCATAACACTTAGACGGCTGCTCAGAAATCGAGCGGCAGCAGCGGGAGTAATAATCATCGCGGCCATCAATACGACACCTACCGCTTGGATTCCCGATGCCACAGCTAAGACAGTGAGAGTAGCCAGCACAAATTGCAAGAGCTTGACCGGAACACCAATTGATCTGGCAAAATCAGGATCAAAAGAGTACAGTTTCAAATAGGGGTACATGAGCCAAATGGTTATCAAAAGCACTACATCAACTACAATAAAGACGACTAAATCTGATGGTAACATGGCCGCTGCCTTCCCAAATAAAAAGTCTTGAAGACCACTTTGATTACCATAGTTTACCTGCTGAACGTGAGTGAGCAGCACAATCCCCAATGCAAAAAAGACAGTAAGCACAATAGCGATGGCGGTATCCGGTTTGATTTTAGATCTCTTGGAGATTAGTTCAATACTGAGGATTCCTATCCAGCCTGCTACGACTGCTCCAGGAAGTAGCACCAATATATCTTTTGAACCTCCAAGCATAAATGACAATACCACCCCGGGGAGAATTGCGTGGGCTACCGCATCACCTACTAACGCTTGTTTTCGCAAATAGGCAAAAACTCCAACGGCCGAAGCTCCTGCTCCAATTAATGCGCATCCGATGAATACCCATGCCAGATTGCCCATAATCAGTTTTTCATGTCTTTATCCCTTACAGGTAACTCCTGCGTCCGAACCAGGTTAGCGATTCGACTGAGCACATTTAGTTTCCCTCCATATGCCGTTCTAAGATTTTCTTCTGTCAAAACCTCTGTTTTGGGCCCTGAAGCAACTAGTCTGGTGTTTAAAAGAATAATCCAATCAAAAAACTCAAGAGCCGTATGTAGGTCATGGTGAACCATTACCACAGTCTTGCCCTCGCTTCTCATTTCGGTTAATAAGGCCAAGATAGACTCTTCACTCGCCGCATCTATTCCCACAAAAGGTTCATCCATTAGATACATGTCAGCTTGTTGAGCCAACGCTCTCGCAATAAATGTGCGTTGTTGTTGTCCTCCTGAAAGCTCAGAGATCTGCCGATTACGGTAGTCAAACATGCCAACTCGATGGAGCGACTCTACGGCAATCTCGTGATCTGCTTTTGAGAGTCGGCCAAAAAGCCTTCCGCCTCGATATCGGCCCATCGAAACTACATCGAGAACGGTTGCGGGAAAATCCCAATCAACGGATTGCCGCTGTGGTACATACCCCATCCTGTGCCTCACTTCTGCTAAGTCTTTTTCAAATACCTTGACATACCCACTATCAGCTGGAAGAATCCCCATTGCTGCTTTTAGCAAGGAGGTTTTTCCTGATCCATTTGGACCCACAATACCGACCAATTTCCCCTCTGGCACCTCAAAATCAATATCCCATAATACCGGCTGTTTGTCATAGCTGACCGTTAAGTTATGTGCTTCAAAGGCGATCATTTCAAAGATCTTTTTAGGGTTTGAACATTATGAACAACCATCTCGGTATACGTTTCAGCACCGCTTTTCTCAGGCCCTGGTGCATCAGAATAAAGTGTTCCTCCAATTACAACTTCCCGTCCGTTACGCTTGACACCCTGAACCACGGCTTCCATGGATCGAGATGAAATGCTCGACTCGACAAACACCGCCTTAATCTCCCGATCCACAATCAGATCTACCATATTTTCGATGTCTTTGATCCCATATTCAGCCGTTGTAGAAATACCTTGAAGTCCAATTACCTCCATACCGTATGCCCTACCGAAATAGGAAAAAGCATCGTGAGCCGTTAATAAAACGCGATTTGAAACAGGAATTGACTCGATATTCTTCCTGACCCATGAGTCCAGTGAATCAAGCTGTTGAATGTAATTCCGACTTCCATCGAGATTCAAAATATCCAATGAGTCCAATTGCAAAGAGAGGAACTCATTTGACTTCTTCCATAAACTAAGGTCAAACCAAATGTGTGGATCGGGAAAATCCTGCACCCCGGAAGGAAAAATCAGATCTGCATCATCCAAATACTCTCCAAGAAAAACGACGGGTTTACCTCGACTGATCTTCTCCAGAATTTCCTGCATTCTACCCTCAAGATGAAGGCCATTTGCAACAATGACGTCTGCCTCCTCCAGAAGATCCAAACTCTTTTTTGAAGGCTTAAAAAGATGAGGGTCCGTTCCAGGTCCCATAAGTGAAACAACGGTTATCGAAGAATCAGTCATGGCCCTTACGCCATCGGCTATCATCGATGTTGTTGTCACAACTAATGTAATCTCTCCTCCCTTTTCAGAAGGGGAATTGCAAGAGATTAGAATTATCAGGAAAAGAAAAAGAGCCCTGGACATCAGGGCACAAAGTTCCAACTTTTAGATTAATCTAACAATTATGATATACGAGTCTAATAAATTGCCCGCGAGGTTCGCCTACCAGGACGATAAATAACTGTGAACTCAAGGGCTCCGCGATTCTGAGAATAAGCACTCAGACCTGAAGTATTGATATCATAGGAAATTCTGAAAATATTCGAGTTGTGTCTTATCCCGGCATGGATAATCACGGCATCCTCGGTGCGATACCCTAGTCCACCAATCACCTGATAAGGAGTTCCCTGAAGCTCGTAATGTCCAATAGCCGAAATCAAGAACTGGCTGGCTGACCTTTGACGCATGTAGATAACAGATGGATCCAATAGGAACTGTCGATTTACTTCGATTCGAGCACCTGCATTTGCCATCCAACGGATGGGAAGTTTAGAATCTGCCTCACCGATGAATGCCTCATTTGGCATTGTAACGTGGAAAAGAGCCAGGTCACCAAACGGATTCACGCGTTTGGTTCGATCCGTTGATTTGTAGGAGATCCCAACGTTCGCATCAATCATAAAACGGGTGGTTCTGTCAAAACTCTCTTGGGTGGGCAAATCCCCGTCGAAAATGAATCCATCATACTGAGCGTCGAAAATCAGTCCATTTGTATTAACTCGTTTATATAAAATTCCGAGTTGCACCCCTGTAGAGAGAATGTACTTCGTTTGATTCGGGTTGGTTATTTGGTAGGCCCCTGACACCAAAAAGTTGGAGCTAGTGATCACGTTCGCCGCATCAGTATTCAAAAAGACTCCACCAAAGCCCCATCGGTCGGCCGCGGCCATATCGAAAGAAACACCAAAGGTATTGATGCTAGTCGCCAGAGAATTCCACTGGCTTCGATAAACGGCGGCGATCCTCATGTCAGTAAACTTGAGCATCCCCGTATTTGCCGGATTGAAGACAATCGGCGCCGCTGAGTATTGAGACAATTGAGCATCCTGGCCAAATGTTCTACCGCTAAGGGCGATCAAAACAATTGTCAGCAAGCATATACTCGTTGTCTTGGTCATGTAAATAAGCCTTTTCATGATTATCTGAATAAGTTGATTCGACCTGAGTAATCGAAGGTCTCACCGTTCATATTGGTGGCCTTAATAGTGTATACGTAAACCCCAATGGGTAAGTCATTTCCGTCATCGGTTCCATCCCATCCAACTTCTTGTTCGCTGGTTTGGAATATTTCTCTTCCCCAATTATCATATACCCTGAAATCGAGTTGCATGAATGGGCCTCCTCGAACGAAGTAGACATCATTCGTACCATCACCATTTGGAGAGAAACTATTCGGTAATCTCGGTGGCAGAACAATTTGCCCTTCGATGGTAATCAGAGTCGCGGTTGAATCGGTACACCCCGATTCTCCTTCAACAACTAAGGTTACTGAATAATTACCTTCATTCGGGTAAGAGTATGTCGGGTTTCTTTCACTCGATATTCCGAGTCCATCACCAAAGTCCCAAGACCAAGCAAGGGCGTCAATTGACTGATCGGTGAATATCAACTCGAGGTCTTCAGGAGCGATGGTCTGGCTCACGGTGAAGTCAGCAACCGGTGCAGGCACAACATTCAGAATCTGGGTAGTTGTATCAGTACATCCTAAACTACTCTCAACTACTAGCTGGACCGTTGCAGGACCTTCTTCCAGGAAGGTAAAGGTTGGATTCTGCTGGTTATCGATATTACCTCCACCGAAGTTCCATACATAACCAATGATCTCTCCTGCCAGAACCTCCGTTTCATCGGTGAATTGAACCTCGCTTCCAATACAAGGCACTGAATTTGAGAATCCGGCCAGAAGTGGGGTGCTTATATTGATCGTCAGCGTATCAGATGTTTCGACGCATCCTTCAAGACCTATTGTCTGGAGGATGATGTCTACACTTTCATTAAGCACATCTGAATTTCCGAACACATACTCAGGAGTGAATTCATCATCACCATCCAGGAAGATACCATCACCTTCGCTGATCCATTGAACCTCCGAGAAGTTCTCTGCAAAACCATTCAACTGTACCAGAGAAGAACTCTCACAAACGAACTGATCAGGGCCCGCGTCGGCAGTAGGTTCAGGATTAATGGTGAACACTACCGTATCAGTCACTGCCACACATGGACCGTTTTCAGTAGATGAAAGAATCACCTCGGCAAACCCTACGAGAATATCATTCGCACCAAATACATAAATAGCATCCAGTTGATCGTTGTCGGGTGTAAACGATCCGAAAGAGTTTGTAGTCCACTCTCCTGCTCCCGTTGAAGACTGCCCTTGTAATTGGACTTCCGTATCTGTCGAGCAGAATACCTGATCGAGGCCCGCATCAACAACTGCCGGTTCGACAAAAGTCACATCTAATTGCTCAGATACAGGCGCACAAGCTCCATCTGATTCGGCCGTCAAAACGATACTGGTTGATCCTGCAGCGATCTCAGCGGCAGATGGTGTGTAGCTTACTTCTTCTGTAGTGTTATCAGGATTGAATGTCCCCGTACCCGAAGAAGTCCAAATGAATGAGTCGGCATCAGAAACGTTTCCATTCAAGTCAATGGATTCGTCTGTAGTACAGACCTCCGTGGCAGCTATTATCTCTACCACAGGAATCGGATCAATCTCGACAATTAAAGAGTCAGTGACATCAGGACAGCTCGCACTTCCTTGAGCCGTCAAGAACAGGGTCACAGTTTCTGACTCAACATCGTCCGCTGAAAGTGTATATGTCGGGTTCAAGGTATTCACATCAGGATTGAAAGTTCCCGTACCGGAAGTAGACCATTCGAATATGCTGGTCCCATTCACTTCACCATTTAGTTGAAGCAAGCTTTGGCTTTCACAAACTGCCAGATTGACTCCTGCATCAGCCGAAACAGCTTCAGAGAAGGATATCTCCATTTGGTCGACATCAGAATCACACAATCCGTTACCCGTTGTAGTCAAAGTCAGTGTGATGTTTCCAATGATGCTATCCGCAAGTGAAGGAACATACTGCGCATCGAGGGTGATGTTGTCAGGCACGAACGATCCCGTTCCTGAAGTCTCCCAGAATCCGCCTCCTGCGTTGGTCACCTGGCCAGCCAACTGAACATTCTGAATCGAACCACATATTACAGCATCCGGCCCTGCGTTCGCAACGGGAAGCTCTTGGAATGTAAGGGTAATGGTAGCAGAGCTTTCACTACACAATACATTATTGGTAGAAGTAAGTGTCAAATCAACCGAACCGTTAGCTACGTCATCAGCACTTGGCTCATAGAATGCTCCCAAATCAGTATTAGATGGCAGGAATTGGCCTGTTCCGGATGTAGACCAAATACCGGTATTTGCATCACCATTAACGACACCATTAAGCTGAACGAGATCAGTCGTTTCACAGACTTCCGTATCCTCACCTGCAAATACAAATGCACCTGAGCCAAATGTGAGTTCGAAGGAATCGCTTTCCTCGGCGCAGATTCCATTGTTAGTTGAAGTTAATGTAAGGGTAACTGAGCCTGCAGTGATATCATCGGCAGTGAATTCGTACACGGCATTCAAGTCACCGGGAGATGGATTAAACGTTCCGTTTCCTGAGGTCGTCCAAATTCCCGTAGTCGTTCCCTGACTTACTTCACCAAAGAGTTGTACTCCAAATGCTTCCTGACATACCTGTTGGTCAGGACCTGCATTCACAACAATTCCAGTGCTGATGTCTAAGAAGAGGGAATCCGTATCAGCGATGCAATCTCCATTTCCTGTGGTCGTCAACACAAGGAATACTCCTCCCGCATCTATGTCGTCTTGACTCGCTACATAGAATGTTGTGAGGTTACCTGAGTTTTGGAAAGTTCCTGTTCCGGTAGTGGTCCATTCACCACCTCCGGCATTCAGCACTGAACCATTCAACTGGAATGGAATTACCTCGCCACAAACAGCTTGATCAGGCCCTGCATTGGCAATTGGGGCAGGAACGAAGTTGATTGTCAATTGATCCGTAGCGAAATTACAGCTATTGGTAAGCACTGCAGATATTCCAACTGATCCAAAGGCAATATCACCTGTTCCCGGGACATATTCTGCGTCAATGGTTGTATTGTCAGGCACGAATGTCCCATCTCCATTTGAACTCCATAAGATTTGGTCTCCACCTGTAATGGCCGCAGAAAGCGGAACCGATGGATCATTTTCGCATGCCTCGAGGTTCGGACCTAGATCAATTGTTCCCTGTGGGAATATTTCGAGGGTCAGGGTATCCGAAACAGGAGTACAGTTTCCTTCATTCGTCGATGTCAAAATCAACTCAATGATCTGATCATTTACATCGTCAAGTGAGAAGATGTAAGTCGCGTTCAAATCGGTATTCGAAGGAGAGAACGATCCCGATCCTGTGGTCGTCCAGATACCTGTTGTCGTGGCTCCACTCATCTGACCACTCAAGGTCACTTGCGTTTCAGAAGAACAAACTGTTATATCGTCACCCGCAACAGGAACCGGAGCAGGAGTGAATGTTACCACCATATCATCCGTTGCCTGATTACATGAATTCACCTGGAAACTCAAGGTAACCGTACCCGCCAATAAGTCATCTTCACTAGGTACATACACAGGATCAGTAACTGTTTCATCAGGAATGAATGAACCTGTACCTGAAGTAGTCCAGAATCCATCGGTTGCTGCTCCACCAATTGTTCCTTCTAAGAATACTGCGTTATTGTTAACACAGATATCTTGATCGGGACCTGCATCTGAAGTACCTGCGGGAAGGATGAATACCGTTACCTCATCCAACACAGGAGTACATGTTCCATTATTTGTAGAAGTAAGAGTGAGGGTCACTTCTCCCAGAAGTGAATCTGCAGACGAGATTTGGTAATCTGCATTTAGCGTAGATGCATTTGGTACAAACACACCTGAGCCCGAAGTAGTCCAAACTCCTGTTGTAGTTCCACCGGTGACAGAACCTGAAAGATCGGCCACCAGGTCGTCTACACAAGCAAAGATGTCTTCGCCCGCATCAACAACCGGTTCAGGAGTGAAAGATATTGTGACCTGATCGCTAGCAGGAACACAATCTCCATTTCCAAAGGTGGTTAGCGTAAGTGTAACCGAACCATTCGCCAACTCTGATTCAGATGGGGTGTAGAATGCATTCACCGTTGAGTTATCCGGACTAAATGATCCTGCTCCACCACTCCAGTTGGCACCTTCGGCAACCGTGAACGATCCGTTGAGTTGAACTGTAGGATTGTTTTCACACACTTCAATATCAACTCCGGCATCCGCCAATGGAGCTGGAGTAAATGTAATGGTCACTTCATCCGTTTCAGGCAAACACAATCCGTTTCCTGTGCTAGTTAAAGTAAGGGTTACAAACCCGTTCGCAACTTCACCTGCCGTCGGCACATAGGTTGCAGAAAGGGCAGAGCTGCTTGGACTAAACACTCCGAGACCACCGGACCACTGACCACCTGCTGCGAATTGAACTGAACCACTCAAGGAGGCAGTGTTGTTATTCGCACACACTTCGATATCAGCACCTGCATCTACAATCGGAGCAGAATTAATAATGATGTTTACGTCATCACTAATGGTGGGACAGGTTCCTGTTCCAACCGTAGTGATCGTTAGTGTGGTAAATCCATTGATAATTTCTGAATTCGATGGGGTATAGTTTGCTTCAGGATCTTCATCATTGGGATCGAAAAATCCCGTTCCTCCACTCCACTCTATTCCAGCTGCATTGGTGAATGCTCCCTGCAAACTCACGATTGGAGTATTTGCACAAGACGTTAAGTCAGGGCCTGCAGTTATTGTTGGTTCAGGGTCAAAGAAGATGTTAACGTCATCGGTTTCAGGTAAACAGTTACCATTACCGATAGTGGTAAGTGAAAGTGTCACACTACCCGCAACAACTTCGGCGGCAGTTGGTGTGTAAACGGCATTCATGGTGAATGCATTTGGACTAAATGTACCTGCCCCACCAGACCACTCAGCTCCGGTCGACACCGTAAATGCACCTGCAAGAGTTGCGTTTGGTGTCGCTGCACAAAGGGTGATGTCTGCACCGGCATCGACTGTAGGCGAAGGGGTAAAGGTTACTACAACATCATCTGACACTGCAAAACACCCGGAGTTATCAGTAGAAGTCAATGTCAATGTCACTGACCCTGCAATGATTTCAGGAGCAGTTGGTGTGTAAGTTGCATTCAAGTCAGTATTTGATGGATCGAAGGTTCCCAATCCACCTGTCCATTCACCACCACCTGCATTAGCAACCGAACCAGCCAGTGTGAATACGGCATTGTTTGAACAAATATTCAAGTCAGCTCCCGCATCTACAACAGGTTCAGGAGTAATGGTGATGGTCAATGCATCCGATACCGGTAAACAGTTTCCATTTCCTGTGGTAGTCAGTGTGAGTGTGACAAAACCTGCTCCAATTTCTGCAGGAGAGGGTGTATATACAGCGTTTAGTGCATTCGCATCTGGGCTAAATGTTCCGCTACCACCTGTCCAAGTTCCGCCTGTCGCTACTGAAACAGAACCGTTCAAGGTAACTTCGACATTGTTTGCACAGACGGTTTGATCTGAACCTGCACTAGCAGTTGGCGAAGGTGTGAAGGTTATTACCACATCATCACTTACAGGCAGGCAGTCACCGTTGCCCGTAGTAGTGAGCGTAAGAGTCACCGTTCCTGCAGTAATCTCTGCAGCACTTGGGGTATAGGTAGCATTTAGCGCATTCGCATTCGGGGCGAATGTACCGGTACCACCACTCCACACACCACCTGAAGCAACAGTTACTAAACCGCTCAAACTTACATCAGCATTGTTTGAACACAACACCTGATCGGTACCTGCATCTGCTGTCGGTGCCGGACTGAAAGTATATGTTACATTATCAGTTACTGCCAGACATGTTCCATTTCCGGTAGACGTCAATGTTAATGTCAGTGTGCCGGCCGCAATTTCTCCTGCTGATGGAGTGTAAACAGCGTTCAGATCGTTGGCATCAGGAGTAAATGTTCCTGACCCACCTGACCATGTTCCGCCTGTTGCTACCGTAACTGATCCCGCCAAGGAGATATCTGCATTGTTTGAGCAAAGTACCTCACCCGCACCCGCATCTACAACCGGTGCAGGAGTGATAGTGATTACGACAATGTCAGTAACAGCAAGACAGTCGCCATTTCCGGTGGTGGTTAATGTTAATGTCGCGCTACCCGCCGCAATCTCAGCAGGACTTGGGGTGTAGACCGCATTCAAGGTGTTAGCGTCGGGGCTAAATGTACCCGAACCACCACTCCATGTGCCACCTGTGGCAATGGTAACGGATCCGTTCAAGTTCACGTCCTCGTTGTTCGCACAAACCGTAACATCTGCACCTGCATTGGCTGTGGGTGAAGGTGTAAATGTGATCAATACATCATCACTCACCGGTAAACAGTCACCGTTGCCGGTTGTAGTCAAAGTCAAGGTCAAACTACCTGATGTTATCTCAGCAGCAGTAGGTGTGTAAACGGCGGTTAATGAGTTTGCATTCGGTGTGAACGTACCCAGACCACCACTCCAAGATCCACCTGTAGCTACTGTAACACTTCCATTCAAGTTGATATCAGCATTGTTTGAACACAATACCTGATCAACTCCTGCATCCGCCGTCGGAGCCGGACTGAAAGTGTAGGTTACGTCATCACTCACAGGCAAACAGTTTCCATTACCCGTTGAAGTCAATGTAAGAGTTACGGATCCGTCAGTGATCTCACCCGCGCTAGGCGTGTAAACTGCATTTAGCGTGTTGGCATCAGGAGTGAAGGTTCCTGAACCTCCCGACCAGGTTCCGCCCGTCGCAACGGTAACAGAACCATTGAGCGATATATCGGGATTGTTTGAACACAAGATTTCTCCTATTCCAGCTTCGACAACAGGCTCAGGTGTGATAGTAATAATTAAGTCATCTGATACCGCATTACAATCTCCATTGCCTGTAGTTGTCAATGTTAACGTTACTGTTCCAGCGGCAATCTCAGCAGCACTTGGCGTATATGTAGCTCCAAGAGTATTAGCATCCGGTGAGAACACTCCTGTTCCACCACTCCATGATCCACCCGTGGCAATGGATACGGATCCACTTAAGACAACAGTAGGTGCATTCGCACATACCGTTTGGTCTGAACCTGCACTAGCTGTCGGAGCGGGTGTAAATGTGATTACGATGTCATCACTCTCAGGCAAACAGTCTCCGTTACCCGTAGTCGTCAACGTCAAGGTCACCGTTCCCGCAGTGATCTCTGCTGCACTTGGTGTGTAAGTGGCATTCAAGGTGTTTGCATTCGGTGCAAACGTGCCCGTTCCACCACTCCATGATCCGCCTGTCGCTACCGTTACTGATCCCGCTAATGTGATGTCTGCATTGTTCGCACAAGCCACCTGATCGACTCCCGCATCGGCTGTCGGTGCAGGACTGAAGGTGTAAGTCACATTGTCGCTCTCAGGCAAACAGTTTCCGTTTCCTGTTGAAGTAAGGATAAGCGTTACCGATCCCGCAGTAATCTCACCCGCACTCGGTGTATATACTGCGTTCAAGTCGTTCGCATCTGGGGTGAATGTTCCCGAACCTCCTGACCAGGTTCCGCCGGTGGCGCCAACCACAGATCCGCTCAAGGCTATGTCAGCATTGTTCGAACAGAACACATCGGCCGTTCCTGCATCAACCACCGGAGCCGGAGTGATTGTGATAACCAGGTCATCTGATACCGGATTACAATCACCATTACCCGTCGTTGTCAAAGTGAGTGTTACTGTTCCTGCTGCAATCTCCGCTGCATTCGGTGTGTATGTCGGGTTCAGGATGTTTACATCACTGAATACGCCTGAACCTCCACTCCATACCCCGCCGGTAGCGATCGTTACCGATCCGTTCAAACTTACTTCCGCATTATTCGCACATACCGTCTGGTCTGAACCTGCACTAGCTGTCGGAGCAGGTGTGAATGTGATTACGATATCATCGCTCTCAGGCAAACAGTCGCCGTTACCCGTAGTTGTCAATGTCAATGTTACCGTTCCCGCAGTGATCTCTGCAGCACTTGGAGTGTAAGTTGCATTCAAGGTGTTGGCATTCGGTGCAAACGTTCCCGTTCCACCACTCCATACTCCGCCTGTCGCCACCGTTACTGATCCTGCCAGGGTGATGTCTGCGTTGTTCGCACAAGCTACCTGATCTACTCCCGCATCGGCTGTCGGTGCAGGACTGAAGGTGTAAGTCACATTGTCGCTCACAGGCAAACATGTTCCGTTTCCGGTTGATGTCAATATCAGTGTTACCGATCCCGCCGTGATCTCTCCTGCGCTCGGTGTGTATACTGCATTCAGGTCATCCGCATCAGGGGTGAATGTTCCCGAACCGCCTGACCAGGTTCCGCCGGTAGCACCAACTACCGATCCACTCAAGGCTATGTCAGCATTGTTCGAGCAGAACACATCCGCTGTTCCAGCGTCCACCACAGGTGCCGGAGTGATCGTGATAACCAGGTCATCCGATACCGGATTACAGTCACCATTACCTGTCGTTGTCAAAGTCAGTGTTACCGTTCCCGCTGCAATCTCTGCTGCACTCGGGGTATATGTCGGGTTCAGAATATTCGCATCGCTGAATACTCCGCCTCCACCACTCCACGTTCCGCCTGAAGCAATCGTTACCGATCCGTTCAAGCTTACTTCTGCATTATTCGCACATACCGTCTGGTCTGAACCTGCACTTGCTGTCGGAGCAGGCGTAAAGTTGATCACTACATCATCGCTCACCGGCAAACAGTCGCCGTTACCCGTAGTCGTTAACGTCAAGGTTACCGTTCCCGCAGTGATCTCAGCAGCACTTGGCGTGTATACCGCATTTAATGTGTTTGCATTTGGTGAGAACGTTCCCGTACCACCACTCCATGATCCCCCTGATGCTATCGTTACCGATCCCGCCAAGGTCACATCCGCATTGTTCGCACACAATACCTGATCTACTCCCGCATCCGCCGTCGGTGCCGGACTAAAGGTGTAAGTGACGTTATCTGTTACAGGCAAGCATGTCCCATTCCCGGTAGAGGTCAGGGTAAGTGTTAGTGTGCCCGCTGCGATTTCTCCTGCAGATGGAGTATACACCGCGTTCAAATCATCGGCATCAGGTGTAAAGGTTCCCGATCCACCTGACCAGGTTCCACCTGTGGCACCTATTACTGAACCTGCTAATGAAATATCAGCATTGTTAGCACACAATACTTCGCCCGCGCCTGCATCCACAATCGGAGCCGGGGTGATTGTGATGACTACATTATCTGAAACCGGCAGACAATCGCCATTACCGGTTGTTGTCAAGGTTAAGGTTACCGTACCTGCAGCAATCTCGGCCGCACTCGGGCTATAAACAGCATTTAATGTGTTGGCATCAGGATTGAATGTTCCCGTTCCACCGCTCCATGAACCACCTGTTGCCACAGTAACTGATCCATTTAGATTGATGTCAGCATTGTTGGCACAAACCGTTACATCCGTTCCGGCATTAGCCGTCGGAGCAGGAGTGAATGTGATTACGATGTCATCACTCTCAGGCAAACAGTCGCCGTTACCCGTGGTCGTCAACGTCAAGGTCACCGTTCCCGCAGTGATCTCTGCTGCACTTGGTGTGTAAGTGGCATTCAAGGTGTTTGCATTCGGTGCAAACGTGCCCGTTCCACCACTCCATGATCCGCCTGTCGCTACCGTTACTGATCCCGCTAATGTGATGTCTGCATTGTTCGCACAAGCCACCTGATCGACTCCCGCATCGGCTGTCGGTGCAGGACTGAAGGTGTAAGTCACATTGTCGCTCTCAGGCAAACAGTTTCCGTTTCCTGTTGAAGTAAGGATAAGCGTTACCGATCCCGCAGTAATCTCACCCGCACTCGGTGTATATACTGCGTTCAAGTCGTTCGCATCTGGGGTGAATGTTCCCGAACCTCCTGACCAGGTTCCGCCGGTGGCGCCAACCACAGATCCGCTCAAGGCTATGTCAGCATTGTTCGAACAGAACACATCGGCCGTTCCTGCATCAACCACCGGAGCCGGAGTGATTGTGATAACCAGGTCATCTGATACCGGATTACAATCACCATTACCCGTCGTTGTCAAAGTGAGTGTTACTGTTCCTGCTGCAATCTCCGCTGCATTCGGTGTGTATGTCGGGTTCAGGATGTTTACATCACTGAATACGCCTGAACCTCCACTCCATACCCCGCCGGTAGCGATCGTTACCGATCCGTTCAAACTTACTTCCGCATTATTCGCACATACCGTCTGGTCTGAACCTGCACTAGCTGTCGGAGCAGGTGTGAATGTGATTACGATATCATCGCTCTCAGGCAAACAGTCGCCGTTACCCGTAGTTGTCAATGTCAATGTTACCGTTCCCGCAGTGATCTCTGCAGCACTTGGAGTGTAAGTTGCATTCAAGGTGTTGGCATTCGGTGCAAACGTTCCCGTTCCACCACTCCATACTCCGCCTGTCGCCACCGTTACTGATCCTGCCAGGGTGATGTCTGCGTTGTTCGCACAAGCTACCTGATCTACTCCCGCATCGGCTGTCGGTGCAGGACTGAAGGTGTAAGTCACATTGTCGCTCACAGGCAAACATGTTCCGTTTCCGGTTGATGTCAATATCAGTGTTACCGATCCCGCCGTGATCTCTCCTGCGCTCGGTGTGTATACTGCATTCAGGTCATCCGCATCAGGGGTGAATGTTCCCGAACCGCCTGACCAGGTTCCGCCGGTAGCACCAACTACCGATCCACTCAAGGCTATGTCAGCATTGTTCGAGCAGAACACATCCGCTGTTCCAGCGTCCACCACAGGTGCCGGAGTGATCGTGATAACCAGGTCATCCGATACCGGATTACAGTCACCATTACCTGTCGTTGTCAAAGTCAGTGTTACCGTTCCCGCTGCAATCTCTGCTGCACTCGGGGTATATGTCGGGTTCAGAATATTCGCATCGCTGAATACTCCGCCTCCACCACTCCACGTTCCGCCTGAAGCAATCGTTACCGATCCGTTCAAGCTTACTTCTGCATTATTCGCACATACCGTCTGGTCTGAACCTGCACTTGCTGTCGGAGCAGGCGTAAAGTTGATCACTACATCATCGCTCACCGGCAAACAGTCGCCGTTACCCGTAGTCGTTAACGTCAAGGTTACCGTTCCCGCAGTGATCTCAGCAGCACTTGGCGTGTATACCGCATTTAATGTGTTTGCATTTGGTGAGAACGTTCCCGTACCACCACTCCATGATCCCCCTGATGCTATCGTTACCGATCCCGCCAAGGTCACATCCGCATTGTTCGCACACAATACCTGATCTACTCCCGCATCCGCCGTCGGTGCCGGACTGAAGGTGTAGGTAACCACATCGGATTCGGGTAAACAGTCACCATTACCTGTTGAAGTAAGTGTTAATGTGATAGATCCACTTGAAATCTCGGAGGCGCTAGGTGTGTAAACCGCATTGAGCGTATTTGCATCAGGAACGAATGTACCTGAACCACCACTCCAGGTGGCGCCGGTTGCGTTCGTTACAGAACCTGACAGCGTAATGTCAGGGTTGTTTTCACATAAATCCTCTCCAAGTCCCGCGTCTACGACAGGAGCAGGAGCAATGGTTATTGTCATCTGGTCGGTTACGGCTAAGCAGTTGCCGTTTCCTGTAGTAGTTAATGTGAGGGTAACCGTTCCCGCAGCAATCTCTGCAGGAGATGGTGTATACACCGCCCCGAGTGTAGTATTATTTGGATTAAATACTCCATTACCTCCTGACCAAATTCCACTGGTAACGACAGTTACCTGACCATTCAAGTTAACATCAGGGTCGTTTGCACAAACATCCTGATCAACACCTGCATTCGCTGTAGGTGCGGGTGTAAAGATTAGTTCAACATCATCAGATTCGGCAATACAGGTACCGTTCCCGGTAGTAGTTAAGGTCAATGTCAACGAACCTCCAGCAATCTCTGCAGCAGTTGGTGTGTATGTTGCGTTAAGTGTATTGGCATTTGGAGAGAATGTTCCCGCACCTCCTGACCATACTCCACCTGAAGCAACAGTTATTGCCCCACTGAGAGAAGCTTCGGCATTGTTCGCACATAGCGTAATATCAGAACCTGCATCTACTGTTGGAGCAGGTGTAAATGTGTAAGTGACATTATCGGTTACAGGTGAACAAAGCCCATTACCTGTTGATGTCAAGGTAAGCGTAACAGAACCTGCTGTTATTTCAGAGACACTTGGAGTGTAGGTGGCATTTAATGTATTTG